>CAZFTZ010000276.1:0-2733 GCA_964521875.1 uncultured Cellulomonas sp.
CATCCCCGCCGCGTCCGTCACCAGCGGCGAGACGTAGGAGTAGACGGCGAACCTCCCGCCGAAGCCGACGGCGCCCGCGAGGGCGGCCACCCACAGCCGCCCGTTGCGCCGCGCGCCGAGCTCGGAGCGCACGCTGGCCTCGTCGTCCTAGGCGCCGCGCCGCACCCGCCGCATCGTGGTGAGCCCGACGACGACCAGCCCGGCCGTCGCCATCGCGGCGCCCGCCCATGCCGGTGCCAGGTAGCCCCGCCCGGCGGCGATCACCAGCCCGCCGACCCAGGCGCCCGCCGCGTTGCCGGTGTTGAGCGCGGAGTGGCTGAGCGCCGCGCCGAGCGACGGGGCGGCCGGCGACAGGTCCATCAGGTAGGCCTGCGTCGCCGTGCCGAGGGTCTGCGACGTCAGCCCGAGCAGCACGACGCCGAGCACGGCGGCGACCGGCTGGTGCCCGGTGGTCCCGACGAGGACGAGCACGACGATCGTCCCCGCGAAGCCCGCGACCACGGTCCCGATCACCGAGCGGTCGGCCAGCCGCCCGCCGAGCAGGGCGCCGCCCGTCATCCCGACGCCGAACGCCGCCTGGACCAGCGGCACCCAGGACCGCGACATCCCCGCCGCGTCCGTCACCAGCGGCGAGACGTAGGAGTAGACGGCGAACATGCCGCCGAAGCCGACGGCGCCCGCGACGGCGGCCACCCACAGCCGCCCGTTGCGCAGCGCGCCGAGCTCGGAGCGCACGCTGGCCTCGTCGTGCACCGCCAGCGGCGGCAGCCAGCGCACCAGCCCGGCGAGCGTCACCAGTCCCAGCACGCCCATCGCGACGAACGACGCCCGCCACCCCAGCGCCTCGCCCAGCACCGTCGACAGCGGCACCCCGGCGATGTTGGCGATCGTCAGGCCGGCCATCATGGTGCCGACCGCCTGCCCTCGACGGCCCGGCCCGGCGACGTAGGAGCCCATGACGGCCCCCACCCCGAAGAAGGCGCCGTGCGGCATCCCGGCGAGGAACCGGCCCGCCTCGAGCCAGCCGATCGACGGCGCGAGCGCGGACAGCAGGTTGCCGACGGTGTAGGCGGCCATCAGCGCCAGCAGCAGCAGCCGGCGGTCCATCCGTGCCGCCGCGACGGTCAGCAGCGGGGCGCCGACGACGACCCCGAGCGCGTACGCGGAGATGACGTGCCCCGCGACGGGGATCGAGACGTGCAGCGCGTCGGAGATCAGCGGCAGCAGGCCCATCGCCGCGAACTCGGTGGTGCCGATGGTGAACCCGCCGACGGCGAGCGCGAGCAGCGGCAGGCGCGCGGAGCCGCGCGCTGGTGCTGGGTCGAGGACGTCGGTGTCGCGGGGAGTCGGTTCGCTGGTCATCGCGCCGCGGCGCCGGACGTCTGCCTCACCGGCTCAGGGTACGTCGGGGCCGTCGGGCGCCTCGGAGCGGGCTACTCCTCGGGACGGTCCTCGTCGTCCTGCTCGTCGTGCTGCTCCCGCAGCCGCCGTTCGCGCTCGCGCCGCGCGTTGGACCGGGCGAGCGCGGCGAGGAACTCCGGGTCGTCGTCCGGTGCGGTGGGGCCGGTGCGGCGCGGGCCCGACGACGAGCGGCCGCGACCCGCCTCGGCGACCGGACGGCCCCAGACGAACCACGCGATCGACCCGAGGATCGGCGCGACGATCACGACGAGGAACCACACGGCCTTCGGCAGCGTGCGCACGCGCGACTCGTCGGCCTGCGCCACGTCGATCAGGCAGTACACCAGCAGGGCGATCCACAGCAGGACCGGCAGGTAGCGCATCGCCGCCTCCTCGGATGGGACTGCTAGGACGGTAACTCACGCTCGCGCCGTTCGGGCGTGACGGGGGCCACCCGGCATCCGGGGGACCGGGCGCCGGCTGTGGGAACCCTGGGCGTGACGACGGCGTTCTCCCACGCATCCCCACACCCGTCGCGGGCGAACGCTGCCCGCGACCGACCTCGGAGCGTCCATGCACCGCCTCACCCGGCTGTCCCTCGCCCACCGCTCGGTGGTGGCACTCGTCACCGTTGCGATCGCGGTGTTCGGCGTCATCAGCCTCGGCTCGCTGCAGCGCGAGCTGATCCCGTCGCTCCAGGTGCCGATGGCCGTGGTGGTCGCGGTCGACCCGGGCGCCTCGCCGGAGATCGTCGAGCAGCAGGTGACCACGCCGATCGAGCAGGCAGTGCGCGCGGTGGCGGACGTCGAGAAGGTGACGTCGACCTCGTCGACCAACGTCTCCTCGACCACCGTGACGCTGGCGTACGGCATCGACCTGGACAAGGCGACGAGCGCGTTGCAGCAGGCGGTGGACGCGGTGCGGGCGCAGCTGCCGTCGGGCGTCGAGCCGTCGGTCTACACCGGCTCGCTCGACGACCTTCCGGTGATCCAGCTCGCACTCTCCGGGGCGACCGACGACGCGACGCTGGCCACGACCGTCACGGACACCGTGGTGCCGCGGCTGGAGCGCATCGCCGGCGTGCGGGACGTCGCCGTCACCGGCGTCGCCGACCAGGGCGTCACCGTCACGCTCGACCTGGCCAAGCTCACCGCGGCCGGTCTGACGCCGGCGGACGTCTCGAACGTGCTCGAGACGAACGGCGTCGTCATCCCCACCGGCACGGTGAGCGACGGCGACCGCACGCTGTCCGTCCAGGCCGGCAGCGCCGTCACGTCGGTCGACGAGCTCGAGGCACTGCCGGTGCTGCCCTCGTCGGGCACCGCCGCCGCA
>CAZFTZ010000277.1:0-2799 GCA_964521875.1 uncultured Cellulomonas sp.
GGAACATGCCCGAGCTCTCCTGGGTGGGCGGGTACCCGTTCGCGCTCACGCTCATGGCGGCGGTCTGCGCGGGCCTCTACGTCGTGTTCCGCCGGCGCGGCTGGCTGTAGGCGCCCGGACGTCGGAACGGCCGCAGGAAGCGCCTGGCTCGGTGCTGCCAGACACACCGCGGGTGCCGCTCGCCGCTTCGTTGCGGTCCTGGGACACACCGGAGGCTTCTTGTTCGGGTGCCGGGCGGTCGACGGTCAGGCCGTCACTGCGGCGCGAGCTTGCTTGAGCGTGAGCAACCTGATGCGGGCACGGGCGGCAGCATCGCGTGTGGCCTCGGCGGCGCCTCGTGCCGGCGGTGTCCCGAAGAACCGCCGTAGGTGGGCTGCGGCTTCGCGGGCCCCGGCGTGGGTTGGCCAGTCGGCGGCGCTGTGTCCGGCCGCGTCGGTCGCCTCCAGCAGGCGCCACACGTCGATGGCGTCGTTGGTCGCGAGCTGGCCGCGGTGGGCGTATGCCTTCATGACGAGGCCGGCACGCACGTCCATGACATCCAGCGTCATCTCCAGCCCGGTGCCGGTACGCAGGTGGGCGCGCACGTCGATGCGGGTGGGCGCCAGCATCATGGCCACGTGCATGCCGGGGATGGCATCCACGGCCATCCCGCCGATCGTCTCCTGGTAGACGTCCGCGTCCCGATCGGACACGGTGAGCACATCGATGACGGCCCGCCGGCCGTCGGCGTCGCGGCGGAACCGGTTGCCTGCCTCCTGCTCGTAGTCGAGCGCTCGCAGCGCGTCGACCATGTCGACGTCGGCGAGCACCTGGCGGGGCACGCCCATGTCGGCGTCGGCGGTCTCGCGGGCCGGGACCTGGTCGGCGACGTCGTGCACGTGGGTGAGCAGGGTCACGGCCAGTCCGCCGACAAGCCGGTAGGTCAGGCCGTGACGTTCGGCGAGCGTGGCGACGTCGGCGGCTGCGGTCCAGGCGGCGTCGGTGGCCGCCGACGCGGACCACAGATCCAAGCGGGCGCTCATTGGGCCTTGCCTTCCACGATGGCGTCGGCCAGGGCGTCAGCCGCTGCCTGGTGGTCCTGGTGGACGAGGTCCACCCACACCCGCCAGGCGGGCAGCATGGGCAGGTCGGCGCCTGCGCGGTGCGCGCTGGGCAGCAGGTAGGGGTCCTCGCTGACCGCGAGGGTCACGCCCGCGGCGTCGGCGGGCGCTGGTGTCAGGCCGGCGGGCTGCAGGTCGACGGGGGCGGCGCACCACAGCCAGGCGCTCGTGGGACGTGCCCACGGGGCGAGCCGGTCGGCTGCCACGTCTCCGGAGACGGCGTGCTCGATGCCGAGGCCGTCGAGGTGCGCACTGATCGCCTCCGCGGCAGTGACCGGCGGGTCCAGGCTTGCCCAGGTGGTGGCCAGCAGCGGGCGGCGCGGGTAGTGGTCCGCCAGCCAGCCGGCCAGCGCGCGCGAGTCCGTCGGAGCCCAGCCGGTGGCCGAGCGCTCGGCGAGGCCGCCGAGGCTGCTGAGGATCTGTGAGACGCGCGCCCGCCCGACCCCCGCGCGCGCCGCCAGGGCGTGCTGGTCGGGTGCGGGTGCCTCCAGCAAGGCGAACACGACAGAGTAGGTGCCCCAGGGCACCCGGCCGCGGGCAAGTGGCGGTGCGCTGTCGTGCTCCGTGGCGGCCAAGTGGATCGTCGTGCCGTCGCCCGCCCGCAGGAAGCCTTCGACTGGCGCGCCCTCCCTTGCTACCAGCAGCGACGCACCGGTCTCCTCGGCGGCGGCACGCGCTTGCGGTGAGGCGGCCGGAGCGATGAGCAGCAGGTGCACCGGAGCGTCGGCGGACGAGCGTTCTGCCTGCTCGGCCAGGCGTCGCACAGCGCTCGGCTGCAGCGGGCGCGCCAGGCGCTTGACCTCGACGATGGTGCGCGCCATGCCGGGCCCGGACAGCGCGACGTCGGCGCGCGTGCCAGGTTCGGGGACGTCGGCGATGATGCCGTGCTCGTTTGCCAGCTCGGCCCACACGCCGGTCACGAGCCGCTCCCAGGCACGCGATGTAAGCATTGTCCGCCTCCGATGAACAATGCTAACACCACAGTGATCCACGTGTTCCTAGGCCGCGCGGCGGTCGATCGCGTGTGCCTCCAGTGCCGCGCGGGCGGCGGGGATGCCCTGCCGGTCGCCGTATGCGATCGCCGAGGACAGGAGCACGCACTGCCGCCGGGCGACGTTAGTGGCAGACAGGACGCCAACGGTGATCAGGTCGCTGACCTTGTGGCGGGTGAGGCGCAGCGCGGCGCGAGCGGCGGCGATCGGCACGACGAGCTGGTCGTCCGGGCTCGTGGGGCCGTAAGGGTGGCCTCGAACTGCTCGATGGACGCGATGGTGACGTGGCGGCGCCGCGCGCTGGCCGGTGCCGGCGCCAGCTGCAGGTGGCCGATGCGGACCAGCTTCTCGATCTGGCTGACGGGCAGGGCGAGGCGGGCGGCCGCTTGCCGAACTGCAGCCTGCACCGTCCGCGGGTGAAGTCTGCGTACATGGTGCGTACATGAAAGCCGAAAGCCCTTCCGCTCATCCGAGCGAAAGGGCCTCCGACCTGGCACTACATGAGTAGCGGGGGGACTTCGGCGGGCTGAGGGCCGTCACCGGCGCCCAGTGCGTTCGCGCTGGCCAGCGATAGGGGTGTGCACGCGTGCCCATGCATCAGCCCGTGGGCCACCGGGGGCGTCTTCCCGTTCGCGGAGGTCGTCATGCGTCGATCGCACCACCCGGCTCCGACAGATTGATCGCCGTGGTCAGCGCAGCGGCAGGTA
>CAZFTZ010000278.1:0-4834 GCA_964521875.1 uncultured Cellulomonas sp.
CCCGCCTCGGCGTGTTCCTCGCGCAGGCCGGCGGCACGATGGTCAGCGACGACGGCACCACCGCGACGGTCGACTCCGACGCCAACGTCGCCGGGCTGCAGTACGTCAAGGACCGGCTGAACGACGGCTCGTTCGCGTACGCGTCCGGGGTGGGGGCCGGCTGGGGCGGCGAGGCGTTCGGCACCGGCAAGGCCGCGATGACCATCGAGGGCAACTGGATCACCGGGGCCATGACCTCCGACTACCCGGACGTGAAGTACAAGGTCGTCGACCTGCCCGCCGGCCCTGGCGGCAAGGCCACCCTGCAGTTCACCAACTGCTGGGGCATCGCTGCCGACTCCAAGAACCAGCAGCAGGCGATCGACCTGGTCGAGTACCTCACCGCCACCGAGCGGCAGGCCGACTTCGCCAAGGCGTTCGGAGTCATGCCGTCCGTGCAGTCGGCGGCCGCGGCGTACAAGGCACAGTTCCCGGAGCTGTCGGCGTTCATCGACTCCGCCGGGTTCGCCAAGAACGTCGTCAACGCGAACGGGGCGTCGGCCGTCATCAGCGACTTCAACGCCCAGCTCGAGGGGCTGACCTCCGCCGACCCGAAGACGATCCTCACGTCGGTCCAGACCAACCTGCAGGCCGTGCTCGACCAGGACAAGTAGCAGTCCGCAGGGTGACCGGGCGGCGCTCCCGCCGGTTCACCGCTCTTCGAGAACAGGAGAGCCCCATGACGGCCGTCGCGGTGCCGACGATCCGGCGGAAGAACCGTGCCGTCACCAGGCGGAACGGTGCCGGCTGGCTGTTCGTGTCCCCGATGATCGCGCTGCTCGGGCTGTTCCTCGTCGTGCCGGTGCTCATGGCGCTGTGGGTGAGCTTCTCCGACTGGACCGGGCGCGGCAGCCCGTTCGCGTCGGGGGTGCACTTCGTCGGCGTCAAGAACTACGCCGCGCTGCTCACCGGGGGCGGGCTGACCACGGCCGACCTCGGCACGTCGCTGCGCAACAACTTCTACTACGTGCTGTTCGTCGTGCCCCTGCAGACGCTGATCTCGCTGGTGCTCGCCTTCCTCGTCAACCGGAAGATGCTGCGTGGCAAGGGCATCTTCCGCACCGCGTTCTACTTCCCGTCGGTCACCAGCTCGGTGGCGATCACCGTGCTGTGGCTGTTCCTGTTCACCTCGAGCGGCGCCATCAACAACGTGCTGGCGTGGGTGAACTGGCACGGACCGAACTGGTTCGCCGACCCCAACGGGGTGATCCACCTGCTGCTGGGCACGCTGGGCGTCTCGGCAGCGCCGGCGCCGCTGGCGACGCACGGCTTCCTCGGCATCCCGTGGTGGCAGTGGCTCGCCGGGCCGTCGGTCGCGATGACGGCCTTCATCCTGATGGCGGTCTTCACCACGTCCGGCACGTTCATGCTGCTGTTCCTCGCCGCGCTGCAGGCGATCTCCGAGGACGTCGACGAGGCCGCAGAGATGGACGGTGCGACCGCGTTCCAGCGGTTCCGTCTCATCACGGTGCCGATGCTGCGGCCGACGATCTTCACCGTCGTCACGCTCGGGCTGATCGGCTGCTGGCAGGTGTTCGACCAGATCTACACGGGCACCCAGGGCGGCCCGGCCAAGACGACGCTGACGCCCGCGTACCTCTCGTACTCCAGCGCGTTCATCGACCAGCAGTGGCCCCGCGGCGCCGCGGTGGCGTTCATCCTGTTCGTCATCATCGTGGTGTTCACGCTGCTGCAGCGACTGATCCTGCGAGAGCGCGACACGGTGCCGCGCCGCAAGCGGTTCAAGCTCTCCGCGTCCGCGACGACGCCCGCGCCGGTGCCCGCACCCGCTCCCAGGGGTGACGCCCGATGACGACCATCACCGTCCCCGGGACGCCGACGCGTACCGGCACCCCGTCCGGCACCACCCTCTCCGAGCGCCGCAAGCCGCGCCGCGCCGGCACGGTCGCCGTGTACGTCGTGCTCGTCGTCATCGCGATCGGCTACATCTACCCGTTCCTCATCCAGGTGGCGACGAGCTTCAAGACCGATGCGGAGGCGGCGCAGAACGCGCTGTCGCTGTTCCCCACGACGTGGACCACTGCCGCCTACGAGAAGCTGTTCACCGGCTCGGACTTCCCGTTGTGGCTGCGCAACTCGGTGATCGTCACGGTGTCCGTCACCGTCGGGCGGGTGTTCGTCGACTCGCTCGCCGGGTACGCGCTGTCGCGGCTGCGATTCGTCGGGCGCAACGTGCTGTTCGCCGCGCTGGTCGCGGTGATGGCGGTGCCCGGCGTGGTGCTGCTCATCCCGAAGTTCCTCGTCATCAAGCAGCTCGGAATCTACAACTCGTTCGTCGGCCTGATCGTCCCGCTCATCGCCGACGCCTCAGGCATCTTCATCATGAAGAACTTCTTCGAGTCGATCCCGCCGGCGGTCGAGGAGGCGGCGCGGATCGACGGCGCCGGGACGTTCCGGCTGTGGTGGTCCATCGTGCTGCCGATGGCCGTGCCGGCGCTGGTCACCATCACGATCCTGGCGTTCCAGGGGTCGTGGAACGAGCTGAGCCACTTCATCGTCGCCTCGTCGAACGCGAACCTGTTCACGCTGACCAAGGGCGTCGCGCAGATCGCGTCGGGCGGTTACGGGTCGGGCACCCAGTACCCGTTCAAGCTCGCCGCGGCGGCGATCATGACGATCCCGGTCGCCGTGCTGTTCTTCGTCTTCCAGCGCCGGATCATGGGCACCGGCGCCGGCGCGGTGAAGGAGTAGCGCCTACCCCGTCGGTGCCCCCGGCTCCGGCTCGTCGGGCCCGGGCGCTGCCCCGTCCCCACCGCCGAGCGCGAGCCGCGGCACCCGTGGCCGCTTGCGCCACAGCCAGACGAACGCCCACACCAGCCCCGCCAGCAGCAGCACGACGAGGATCGGGACGAACACCGCCACCAGGCTGAGCCCCACGGACGCGCCGTCCTCCGCCGTCGACACCAGCGGCGCCCCCACCCCGACCGTCGCCACGTTGACCACCGGCCGCGCCGTCGCCTTCCCGGCGTGGACGATGCCCGCCACCACGACCCCGGCGAGCACGGTCACCCACGGATGCGACTGCACCCAGCTCGACGACTCGACGTCCTGCGCAGCGCTGGTCGCGGCGAAGATCACGCCGCCGCTGGCGGGCCGGATGAACGTCTGCACGGCGTCGTTGACGGAGTCGACCGCCGGCACCTTGTCCAGCACCACCTCGGCGAGCAGCAGCACCGCCCCGACGCCGATCGCCCACCAGCTCGACATCCACTCGTACCCCGCCGGGAGGTTCACCACGTCCGTGAACCGGTCGAGCAGCGCGACGATCAGGAACGGGATGTACGCGTTGAGGCCCGCGGCCGCGGACAGGCCGATCCCGGTGAGGGCGGCGAACATGGCTCGACGGTAGCCGACCGCGTCACGGGCCGCCGGTTACCATGGGACGAAAGGGGTCACCATGCGCTTCCTGCCCGGCCACCAGGCCGCTCACGACCTGACGTACGGGGACGTGTTCCTCGTCCCGTCCCGCTCCGAGGTGTCCAGCCGCTTCGACGTCGACCTCGCCACCGCGGACGGCACCGGCACCACGATCCCGGTCGTCGTCGCCAACATGACCGCGGTCGCGGGGCGGCGGATGGCCGAGACCGTCGCCCGCCGCGGGGGCCTGACCGTGCTCCCCCAGGACACCCCCGCGGACGTGGTCGCCGAGGTGGTCGGGAAGGTCAAGGCCTCCCACCCGGTCGTCGAGACCGCGGTCACCGTCACGGGACACGACACCGTCGGCGAGGCGGTGGCGCTCATGGGCAAGCGGTCGCACGGCGCAGTCGTCGTGGTCGAGGACGGCCGGCCGGTCGGCGTGCTCACCGCGGCCGATGCCGTCGAGGTCGACCGGTACACCCAGGTCGCCGAGGTGATGGCGCACGAGCCGACGACGATCGACCTCGCGGTGATCGAGGAGGGCGGCCCAGCGGGCCTGGCCGCCGCGTTCGACGAGCTCTACCGCGCCCGCCGCCGCTTCGCGCCGGTGGTCGACGGCACCGGTCGCCTGGTCGGTGTGCTCACCCAGGTCGGCGCGCTGCGCTCCTCCATCTACACCCCCGCGCTCGACGACCGCGGCCGGCTGCGCATCGCCGCCGCGATCGGCATCAACGGCGACGTGAAGCGCAAGACCGCCGAGCTGATCGAGGCGGAAGTCGACGTGCTCGTCGTCGACACCGCGCACGGCCACCAGCGAAAGATGCTCGAGGCGCTCGCCGCGGTCCGCTCGCTCGACCCGCAGGTTCCCGTCGTCGCCGGCAACGTCGTCACCGCCGAGGGGGTGCGCGACCTGGTCGAGGCCGGTGCGGACGTCGTCAAGGTCGGCGTCGGCCCGGGCGCGATGTGCACCACCCGGATGATGACGGCCGTCGGCCGCCCGCAGTTCTCCGCCGTGCTGGAGTGCGCCGGCGAGGCGCGCCGGCTCGGCCGGCACGTCTGGGCCGACGGCGGCGTCCGCTACCCGCGCGATGTCGCGCTGGCGCTGGCCGCCGGGGCGTCGCAGGTGATGATCGGCTCCTGGTTCGCCGGGACGCACGAGTCGCCGGGCGAGCTGCACACCGACTCGCAGGGGCGGCTGTACAAGGAGAGCTTCGGCATGGCCTCGGCGCGCGCGGTCGCGGCCCGCACCCGTGGCGGCTCGGCGTTCGATCGGGCCCGCAAGGCGCTGTACGAGGAGGGCATCAGCTCCTCCCGGATGTACCTGGACCCGCGCCGCCCCGGCGTGGAGGACCTGCTCGACCAGATCACCGCGGGCGTGCGCTCGGCGGCGACCTACGTCGGCGCGTCCGACCTCGCC
>CAZFTZ010000279.1:0-9033 GCA_964521875.1 uncultured Cellulomonas sp.
CCGCCGGCAAGCCGGTCGCGATCGTCAACCGCGGCACGACGAGAGGGGACCGCTACGCGGCGGTCACGTTGCACGCGGGCACGTCGGAGGTGCTCGCCGCGCTCGTCGCGCTGCTGCCGGCGCCCACCGCTCCCGTCACTCCGTGAACCGGTGCTCCTCGAAGAAGTGGTGCAGCAGCTGCGCCGACTCGTCGGCACGCACGCCGCCGACCACCTCGATCCGTGCCAGCGCCCGACGGTCGCGGACCACGTCCCACTGCGAGCCGACCGCGCCGGCCTTCGGGTCCCAGGCGCCGAACACCAGCCGGTTGACGTGGGAGAGCAGCGCGGCGCCGGCGCACATCAGGCACGGCTCGAGGGTGACGACGAGCGTGCACTCGTCGAGGTGCCAGCGGCCGAGGTTCTTCGCCGCGTCGCGCAGCGCGAGCACCTCGGCGTGGGCCGTCGGGTCGGCCTCGTCCTCGCGGGCGTTGTGGCCCCAGCCGACGACGTGCGCCCCGGGCGCCACGACGACCGCTCCGACCGGCACGTCTCCGGTGAGCAGGGCGCGCCGCGCCTCGTCGAGCGCCACGCCCATCGCCCACGCGTCCACCGGCTGCACCGGCCTGCCGGCCTGACCCATGCCTCCCATCCTGCCGTGCCGGCCGCGCGGAGCCGTGGAGCGCCGCCACTAGGCTGACGGCCATGCGCCTGCACGTCGCGGATCACCCCCTGGTCACCCACAAGCTCACCATCCTGCGCGACGCGAAGACGCCGTCGCCGACGTTCCGCCAGCTCGTCGACGAGCTGGTGACCCTGCTGGCCTACGAGGCGACTCGCGACGTCGCCACCCACCCGGTCGAGATCGAGACCCCGGTCGCGCGGACCACCGGCAGCAAGCTCGCCGACCCGGCCCCGATCGTCATCCCGATCCTGCGCGCCGGTCTCGGCATGCTCGAGGGCATGACCCGCCTGCTGCCCACCGCAGAGGTCGGCTTCCTCGGCCTCAAGCGCGACGAGGAGACCCTCGAGGCGATCACCTATGCCAACCGGCTGCCCGACGACCTCACCGGCCGCCAGGTGTTCATCCTCGACCCGATGCTTGCCACCGGCGGCACCCTGGTCGCCGCGATGGAGTACGTCTTCGAGCGCGGGGCGCGCGACGTGACGGCGGTCTGCCTCATCGCCGCCCCCGAGGGTCTCAAGACGGTCGAGGCGTACGTCGGCGAGCGCGCGGACGTGCAGGTGGTCGTGGCCGCGCTCGACGACCACCTCAACGACAAGGCGTACATCGTCCCCGGCCTCGGCGACGCCGGCGACCGCCTCTACGGCGTCGTCTGACCCGGTTTTCCACAGCGCGAGACGATCCGCGGGCGGCGCAGCGCGGGCATGTGACGATGCCCGCATGACAGCCGGCCTGGTGCTCCGAGTGAGCCTGCCCGACGACGGCGCGCGTGCCGTGTCGTCGACCGAGCTCGCCGAGGTGGCCGAGATGCTGCGCGAGATGGCCCAGGAGATGCTGCCGACGGCGGAGACCCTCACCGAGCTGTCGCTCTGACGGGCTCCCTCAGTACCACGGCCAGCACGGCCACGGCCACCACGGCCACCACCACCCGTTGCCGGATGTGCAGGTGGGCGGCGGGGTCGGGTCGTCGGGCGGCGTCGTGGGGTCCGGCGACGGCGACGGGCTCGGCTCCGGCGACGTGGTCGGCGTCGGCGTCGGGGCCGGGGTCTGGGTCTCGGTCGGCGTGGGGTCGGGCGTCGGCTCGGCGGTCTGCGTCGGTGTCGACGTCGGCTCCTGTGACGGCGACTGCGTCGGCTGCACCGCGGGCCGGTTCACCGTCACCTTGCTGGGGTGGCTCACCGCGGTGGGCAGCCCGTCGGCCTTCACCTGCCACGTGACGTCGCCGCCGGCGAAGTCCTGTGCCACGTCGACGCGCACCACCAGGGTGGTCGTCGCCCCGGCGTCCAGGCTCAGCGTGCTGCACCTCGCGCCGGTCACCGTGGGCGTGCAGTCCCACCCGGCCACGGCGAACCGCACCGCGAAGGCCCCGGAGAGCTGCGCCGACTCGACGACGCCGTCCGGCAGCCCGACGTCCGCCACGAGGTTCGTCGCCACACCGGTGCCGGTGTTGCTCACGTCCAGCGCGAGGGGCTGGCCGGACTCACCGGGGGTCAGCGACAGGCCGGCGTCCTGGACTTCGAGCACCGGCGTGCCGGAGTCCGCGGGCGGGGTCGTGGTCAGCGCCGTCGGGGCCGGGTCGCTGCCCGACGAGCCCTCGGTGCCACCCGCCGGGGTCCCGGCGTCGGCGAGCACCGAGTCCGACGAGCCGGTGTCGCTACCGGTCCCCGGGTTCGACGACGCCGCCGGGTACGAGGTGTCGCTCGCGGTGCCGTCGTCCGGTGCCGCGGCCGCCACATCGCCCGGCCCGGTGGTGTCGGCGAGCGTGCCGTCGGTCGCCTCGGGGGTCGGCGCGCTGCTCGGCGCCGTCGACGACGTGACGCCGGCCGGGACCACGGGAGCGCTCGAGGAGGTCGTCACGTCGCCGGGACCGGCTGCCGCGGGCTCGTCGTGCCCGCCGTTGAGCGCCACCGCACCCACCGTGACGCCCGCGACCACCACCACGCCCGCGATGCCCGCGACCAGCGCCGTCGGTGCGGCAGCGAGCAGCCCGCCGATCGTCGCGAGGACGCCGCCGGTGGCCGCACCACCGGACACGGCCGCGCCCGCGGCGACGGTGGCCCCGACCGCACCCGCCGCGCCGGCCCCGGCACCCGTCGCCGTGACGCCCGCACCGGTGGCGGTCGCCCCCGCCGCACCGGCCCCTGCGCTCGCACCGGCACCCGCAGCGGCCCCGCCGGACGCCAGCGCCGCGCTGCCGGCCGCAAGGCCGCCGCTCGTCGGCAGCGCGAAGTGCAGCGCACCCAGCCCGACCGCGCCGAGCACCAGCGGCGCGACGACGGCGCGCAGCCCGTGGTTGACGTCCCTCAGCTCGAGGACGAGCGCGCGGCAGTCGCCGCAGTCCTCGAGGTGCGCCTCGACCTGGGTGGTGTCGCGTGTGCCGAGGCCTCCGCGCACATAGGCGCCGAGCTTGCCGGCGACCGTGCGACAGGCGACGGGCAGGTCGTCGGACAGGTGCTGCTGGAGGTACGCCTGGCGCAGACCCTCGCGGGCCCGGTAGGCCAGCGCCGCGGTGCTGTTGGCCGTCAGGCCCAGCAGCGGTGCGATCTCGGCGGGCGTCTTGCCCTCGACCTCGGAGTGCCACAGCACGGCCTGCCAGCGCTCGGGCAGGGCGGCGAAGGCGCGCGCGACGATCGACCGCTCGAACTCGGCGAACGCCGGCTCCTCGGCGGCCGGCTCTGCCATGCTGCCCTGCTCGAGGACGGCGACGTCGTCGGTGGGCTCGGCACGCCTGCCGCGGGCCCGCTGCACGGCGGCCGCGCGTCGCACCGTGGTGAACAGGTAGGCACGGAACGCGTCGGTGGGCCCGGAGCCGTTCTGGAGGGCGGACCACACCGCGGCGAACGCGTCGGCGACGACGTCCTCGGCCTCGGCGGTCCCGGAGGTGTACTGACGCGCGACGACGAGTGCGGCGCCGGCGTGACGCCCGTAGAGCACCCCGAAGGCACCCGCGTCACCCGAACGGACCAGCAGGATCAGGTCGGCGTCGGAGCGCAGGTCGTTCTCGGTGCTCGTTCGAGGCGCCACACCGCCCTCCGATTCGCCGGAATTGTCGTGGACGAGTGTTTCACACTCCTCCATGAGGGTGAATCGGCCGGAACCGGCGTCACCGTGAGCCCGTCGGCCCCTCTCATTGCCCGTGACGACCGAGATCGGCCTCCCCGAGGGACTGCGCGACCGATGGCGCGCCTCCAGCGTCGAGTCCGTGTGGCTGAGGCCGTCCGACTGGTACCACCCGGCGGTGGACGCACTCGTCGAGGCCGTGCTGCAGGACGCCGACCCGTGCGAGTCGGCGGAGGAGCTGGGCCGGGCGCGCGGGTACGACGGTGTGGGCATCGTCGAGACGCTCGACGACCTGGCGTGCCTGTACCGCACCGCCGGCGTCGCCACGCCCCCGCTCGACGCGATCCGCGCGCTGTCCGGCGGCTGGGCCGACGGCTCGTCGGCCGGGATCGGCTCGGGTTCGGCGTTTGACCCCGAGACCGGCTTGCCGACCCGCGCGTACCTCGAGCTGCGGCTGCGCGAGACCTCCGACGCCGGCCGGCAGGACGACCACCGGCTGGTGCTCGTCGACGTCGCCGCCGGCGAGGTGTCCGGCTTCCTGCGTGCGGTGCGCTCGGCAGCGGCCGGTGCGGCCCTCACGGCGGCGTTCGGCGCGGGTCACCCGATGGCGACGCTCGGCGGTGGCGTGTTCGCCGCGCTGGTGCGGCCCGACGACGACCTCGCGGCGCAGCTCGACACGCTGCGCACCGACCTGGACTCCCGGTGCCGCGCGGCCGAGCTGCGCGAGAGCACCCGGCGCCCGGCGCGAGCCTGGACCGAGCCGCTGCCGGCGACGCACGACGGCGCCGTCCGGC
Source organism: uncultured Cellulomonas sp. (assembly GCA_964521875.1). Classification (GTDB taxonomy): domain Bacteria; phylum Actinomycetota; class Actinomycetes; order Actinomycetales; family Cellulomonadaceae; genus Cellulomonas. Next base: position 4,518 of record CAZFTZ010000279.1, read on the forward strand.
TGCTCGCGCGGATGTCCCGGCTCGACTACTGATGGTCAAGACTTCACCACGACTTCATCGGGTGTTGTTCCGCTGCTGGTCAGCGAGAAGTTTGGCCGAAAGGTTGGCGAACGGCCGGTAGTCGCCTAACGTCAAAGACGTGACCCCCAACGGATTGGCTCCCGCCGACCCCGACGTGCCGCACGCGGAGCACGCCGCTCACCCCGGGCTGCCGTCGCAGGGCGACGCCGACCCGGCCGACGCACCCGGCCCGCTGCTGGCATCCGGCCTGGCCGCGGACGTCTACGCGCTGTCCGAGCACCAGGTGCTGCGCCGGTACCGCGGGGGGCGTGACGCCTCTGGCGAGGTCGAGCTGATGCGCCACGTCGCGGCGCACGGCTTCCCGGCACCGGCCGTCGAGCACCTCGGCGGTCCCGACCTGCTCATGGAGCGGGTGCACGGCCCGACGCTGCTGCAGGCGCTCGCCGCCGGCGAGGTCAGCCTGCACGACGGCGCGCTCGTCCTCGCCGACCTGCACGACCGGCTGCACCGGATCCCGTCGCCGACGGGCCACGACGTCGTGGTGCACCTGGACCTGCACCCGGGCAACGTCATCCTCGCCGAGTCCGGGCCGGTGCTGGTCGACTGGGCGCTGGCGGGCAGCGGCACGGCAGCGCTGGACGTCGCGGTGACGTCGCTGGTGCTGGCCGAGGTGGCGGTGGACGCCGGAGGGGACTACTCGCAGGCGGCACGGGCGCTGCTCGCCGCGTTCGTCGGCGTCGCCGGCGAGGACCCGGTGCCCGCGCTCGACGAGGCGATGGACGTGCGCCGTAGCGACCCGGCGCTGGTGGCGGGCGAGTGCGAGCTCGTCGGGCCCGCCGCCGACCTGGTGCGCGCGTTCGTCTCGCTCACCGCCCACTAGACCGAACCGTTACCCCTGACCGCGCCGGCCCACTCGGCGCGGCCAGGGGCGTCAGCGGGCGGCGAACGTCAGGCAGTCGGCCAGGTCGTGGCCGGAGCCGATCCGCACCGCGGCGGCATGGCACTCCAGTGCCGAGTTGTGGACGCACTCGTCGCGCTGGCACGCGCCCACATGCGCCAGCACGCGGTCCAGCCCACCTTTCACGCCGAGCGGGATGAACGTCGCGCAGGCGGCGTCACCGGGTGTGCCGGCGATCGTCACCGCGCCCGCGTGGCAGGCCGAGTGGTCGTTGTAGGAACAGCCTTCGACCGAGCACTCCGTCACGGTCGGAAGGTCCATCAGTGCGCTCATGCCGCACCTCCGCCGGGGGAACGGGACGTTCGACGGTAACCCGGGCAGTCGTGTCCGGCCACCGCAGGGGCGCGCCCGACGAAGGGACGTTCAGGCCGCCGGCCCTGCGGCGGGCACGACGAGCACCGCGGCCGCGCCGTGCTCGCGCGCCCACTGCGCGCCGGCGGCGCCCATCGCCAGCACCGTCGTCGCCAGCACGTCCGCGGTGACCAGGTCCGCCGCCACGACCGTCGCCGCCAGCAGCGTCAGCTCGCGTGAGCCGGTGCGGCCGTCCCAGACGTGGGCGCCGCGTTCGTAGGTGCCGGACGTGGCCACCGCGCCGTCGCGGACGTCGAGCACCGCGATCACGGCCTGGGCGTCGCGCGGGTCGCGCACGGCCACCCGCCAGGGGACGTCCGGCGACGGCCCGCCGCGGGCGACGACGTCACCGCCGGCGTTGAGGCAGAAGTCCGTCATCCCCGCGGCGGCCAGCACGTCGGCCGCCCGCTGCGCGGCCCACCCCTTGACCACTCCGTTCGTGTCGAGGTGCCCCTCGGGCGACCAGATGTCGAAGACGCCGCCGGAGTCGACGCGGGCCCGCTCGGCGATGTCGAGCACCTCGCGCAGGTCGGCGCTGGCCTCGTCGGGCACGAGCTCACCGCGGTCCAGCCGGGACAGCTCGCTGTCCGGCCGGAACGGGCTGAAGCGCTCGTCGGCCGCCCGCATCACGGCGAACGCCGCGTCGAGCGCCGACGCGCCGGCGGCCTCGTCCGGGCAGCGCAGGTCGACGGACACCACGGTGCCCATCACCTGCTCGACCCTCCGCACGCGCGCCCCGGCCGATCAGCCGCGCTGGTCGATCGCGGCCTGCAGCGACTCCTGGTACGCCTCCGACGTGATGGTGGCGCCGGAGACCGCGTCGATCTGTGCCGAGTCCGCGGCGATCGCCTCCTGGGTGAGGATCGGGATCGCGTACTGGTTGATCCGCACGCTCTCGCCGTGCCAGCTCGGGTACTGCAGCGCCTCGACGTCGGTGATGTCCGAGCCGTCGAACGTCACCGAGAGCTGCAGCGGGCCGAACCGCGTCTGCACCGTGCTGCCGACGATCGTCACGGTGCCGCTCGACGAAGCCGGGTCCGTCGTCGGAGTGGCCGTGGCAGTGGCCGTCGGGTCGGAGGCCGACGAGTCGCCGGTGGCCGGTGCGGTCGTCGGCGATGCCTCGTCCGACGATCCGTCCGCGGCGCCCGTCGCGGCCGGTGCGCTCGTCGCGCTCCCGCTCGTCGTGCCGTCGCTCGCCGTTCCTGCGCCGGCGGCCGTGGCCGCCGCGTCCGCGCCCGCGAACCGGGCGACGGAGGTGACGGCGACGGCGGCGAGGCCACCGACGAAGATCAGCGTGCCGCGGAACGGTGTGGCGCTCATCGCGCGCCTCCCTGGTGGTGGGGAATCCGGTGGACGGCCGGATGGGTCGCGTTCATGCCAGGCTCAGCTCCTCGGTGTGGATGGCGGCGCGGGGCACGCCGAGCGCTCGGGCCGACGCGCGGACGGTGTCGACCATCGCCGGCGGGCCGCAGACGAACACGTCGCGCGAGCGGACGTCAGGGACCAGTCGGGCGAGGGCCGCGGGAGCCAGCGGGTCGTGGCCCAGCTCACGCCGCCGGCCCGCGACCGGCAGGTAGTGCAAGGACGGCGTCTCGGGGAACTCTCCGGCGAGGGCCAGGCGGTCCGCGGAGTGCGCGCGGTGCAGCACGACGACGTCGCGACCCTGCGCCACGAGCTCCTCGGCCAGCGCGCGCACCGGGCCGATCCCTGCGCCGCCCGCGACCAGCAGCACCTGCCGCGAGCGGGCCCGGTCGGCGGTCATCCGGCCGAACGGCCCCTCTAGCAGCACCCTCGTGCCCGGCTGGAGACGCGCCACGGCGGACGAGTGGTCGCCCAGCGCGCCGACGGTGAACCGCAGGTGGTCGTCGGTGGGCGTCAGGGACAGCGAGTACGGGTGCGACGTGAAGCGGTGCCCGGGGGCGAGGAACCGGACGAGGAAGAACTGCCCCGCCCGCGCCGACAGCCCCTGGACGCCCTGGCCGCGCAGCCAGACGCTCGTCGTGCCCGCCGCCTCCGCGACCACCGCGGCGACCCGGACGCCCAGCCGGACGTGCCGGACCAGCGGCAGCAGCACGCGGTACCACAGCACCGTCCAGGCCGTCGCCCCGTAGAGGAACACCCACGCCGCTCGGGCGAGCGGCACGCCCGCGAAGTGCACGCCCGCGCTGATCTGGTGCAGGAACGCCAGCGCGATGCCTCCGTAGACGAGCAGGTGCACGGCGTACCACCACTCGTAGGACAGGTGGCGGCGCAGCAGGCGGGCGCTGGTCAGGCCGACGGCGAGGAAGACGACGGTGCCGGCGAGCGCGAGCCACAGGTCGTCGGTGGTCGCCAGCAGCGATGCGAGCGCACCCCACGGGGTCTGGCCGGCGACGAGCTGCTGCCCGACGATCATGCCGAGCACGTGGGCGACGACGAGAAGCACCACGGTGGTGCCGAGCGACCGGTGCCAGGAGACCAGCCGGTCCAGGCCGACCGACCGCTCGAACCACGGCACCCGCGCGATCAGCAGCAGCTGGGCGCACACCAGGACGGAGGCCAGCAGGCCGAGCAGCTCCGCGGTCGCCACGAGCGCGCCGCCCGGGGTGGCGCCCGACGAGGCCGGTGTGCCCGCCCACCAGAACCACGTCACCGCCAGGCAGGCGGCGGCGATGACCGTCCGGACCGGGAGTCGTCGGGCCGGTGCGGGGCGCGACGGAACCGCGGCGCGGGCTGCGCCCGTTCGTCGGACGCCTGTGGCTGCCACGGCCGGGCTCGTCGTCATGCGGACGACTCTCCGTCGCCCGCCTCGGCGTCCGCTTCGCGTTCCCTGTCAGCCCGCTGTGAGCGGGCCACGCGGCGGCGTCAGAAGTCCCAGTCCTCGTCCTGGGTGTTGACGGCCTTGCCGATGACGTACGACGAGCCTGACCCGGAGAAGAAGTCGTGGTTCTCGTCGGCGTTGGGGGACAGTGCCGAGAGGATCGACGGGTTGACGTCGGTCTCGTCGCGGGGGAACAGCGCCTCGTAGCCGAGGTTCATCAGTGCCTTGTTGGCGTTGTAGCGCAGGAACTTCTTGACGTCCTCGGTCAGGCCGAGGTCGTCGTAGAGGTCCTGGGTGTACTCCACCTCGTTGTCGTACAGCTCGAAGAGCAGCTCGAAGGTGTAGTCCTTGAGCGCGTTGCGCTCGGCCTCGGAGACCAGCTCGAG
>CAZFTZ010000280.1:0-8968 GCA_964521875.1 uncultured Cellulomonas sp.
CGAGGGCAGCTCGCGGATCCTGCCCGAGGTCAGTGCCGAGCTCGGCGGCTACACCCTGGACCAGCTGCGCACCCGCAACATCGAGATCCACCTCAACACCCGGCTCGGCTCCTGCGTCGGCGGGCACGTGGTCCTCTCCGACGGCACCGAGATGGACTCCGAGACGATCGTCTGGACCGCCGGCGTGCGCGCCAACCCGGTGCTGAAGAGCTCCGACCTGCCGCTCGACGAGCGCGGCCGCGTCCTCACCAACGCCAACCTCGAGGTGACCGACGCCGCCGGCAACGTCGTCGCCGACGCGTTCGCCGCCGGCGACTGCGCCGCCGTGCCGGACCTGGTCAACCCCGGCCAGACCTGCCCACCCAACGCCCAGCACGCACTGCGCCAGGGTCGGCACCTCGGCGAGAACCTCGCCCGCGTGCTGCGTTCCGCAGCGCCGACGCCGTACCGCCACCGGAACATCGGCGCGGTCGCCTCCCTCGGCATGTACAAGGGCGTGGCGCAGATGTTCGGCCGGCTCAAGGTGCGCGGCTTCCTCGCCTGGGTGCTGCACCGCACGTACCACGTGTTCGCGATGCCGACGTGGAACCGCAAGATCCGCATCATGTTCAACTGGACGACGTCGCTGCTGCTGCGTCGTGAGGTGGTCTCGCTCGGCTCGTTGCACGACCCGCGGGCCGAGTTTCGCGCGGCGTCCGTCCCGGCGGCCCCGGCGGCTTCGGCGCCGGCCCAGGCAGGGGCGCCCGACGAGCCCGCGGTGGCGACCGCCAACCCGCGCCGCACGACGATCACGGCCTGACATCCGGCCGTCGGCCCTCAGGGCTCGACGACGAGCGCGACACCGAGCTCCGACAGCACCGCGTCGACCGGGTTGGCGAAGGTCGTCGTGCCACCGCCGGCGAACAGCAGCCCGACGACCCGGCCCGCGGCGTCGACCACGACCGACCCGGAGTCGCCGTGGTCGGAGAACAACGGGTTGCGGCCGGTGTCCGTCGCGATGGTGACCTGGTCCGTCAGCGAGTGCGTGCCGAGGCCGTCGCCGTAGTCCAGGTTGACGGTCGCCGCCAGGCCGTCGACGGAGCCGTAGGTCAGCCCGGTGGTGCGCCCTCGCTTGCGGACCACCGCACCGAGCTCGGCCGTGACCGTCCCCGCCAGTGGGCCCAGGTCCGCGACGGAGCCCTCCGAGGCGCGGCCCTCGTCGAGCCGCACCACGGCGCCGTCGACGTGCGGCGACAGCGTGGCGCGCAGGATCTGCCCGAACTCGTCGGCCGGGACCTGACCGCCCTCGATCCGGCTCGGCTGCACCTGGCGGTCGCCGGCGTGCCAGCCGTCGTCGACGGCCGCGACGTGGAAGTTGGTCAGCGCGCACCGGGCGCCGGTGGCGGTGTCGGTGACGATCGCGCCGAGCGTCCCGGCGAAGATCGACCCTCCGACGGCGCGGCTCGGTCCCATGCTGATGCCGCCGACGAGGGTGGCGTACCGGGCGGAGTCGACGTCGGGCCGTGCCGTGGCGGCCCGCGGCGATGTCAGCCGCTCGGAGGCGACCAGCAGCTCGTACCGGCGCTCCAGCACGTCGGTGACGACGCCGTCGATCCGGGCCGGGACCCGCTGCCCGCTCGGCGCCGGGTCCAGCTTCTCCGCGACGTGGACCCGGATGGCGACCTCGTCGGTCCGTTCGCCGCCGACGTACTTGAACCCGACGTCGACCGCGGTGACACCGGGCAGCCGCAGGTACTCCTGCTCGACGGATCGCTTGAGCGCGACGATCTCCTGCGTGCCCGGCACGGTTCCTCCCCTCCGGCGGCCGGCGTCGGGCCGGCCCGTTGGTGTCTCGGCGCGAGATGACCAAGTCTGGCGAACGGCACCGACAATGGGGCGGTGAGGCGGGTGCCGACGTACGACGAGGCGGTGGAGATCCAGCGCCGTCACGAGGACGAGCTCGCGTGCCTGCCGGGGGTCACCGCATTCGGCGCGGCGCTCGTCGAGGGGCGGATCGTGCTCCGGGTCTTCGTCGACCGGGACGCGCCCGCGGGGTTGCCCGACGAGGTCGAGGGTCTGCCCGTCGTCGTGGAGCGGGCGCGGGTCGAGCCGCTGGACGGCTGAGGGCTATCGCGCGCCGCGGCGGCGGGCGTTGGCGTCGAGGGCGTCGTTGAGGCGGCGCAGCAGCGTCGCGAGGCCGGCGCGGTCGGCGTCGGTCCAGTCGTCGAGCACGCGGCCGTAGAGCCGGGTGCGGGCCAGCCGGGAGGTGTCCAGGGCGGCCAGGCCGGCGTCGGTGGCGCTGACCACCGCCCGTCGGGCGTCGTGCTCGTCGACGCCGCGGGTGACGTGCCCGTCCGCCTGCATCGCCAGCACCTGCCGCGTCATCGTCGACGCGTCGAGGCCCAGCTCGTCGGCCAGGGCGGAGATGCTCGCGGGGCCGCGCTCGGCGAGCCGGCGCATCACCAGGTAGTGCGACCGGTCGAGGGTGCCGTCCAGGTCGGGGGAGCGACGCCGCGCACCGTCCGCGCGTCGCAGCAGCAGCGCCACCTGGATCTCCACCTCGGCGAGCGCCTCGTCTCGCATCGTGTCCGGCATCCGACCGCCCTCTCAAGTTAGGTGTATTCTACAGGTATTCCGGTGAGTGATACAGGTATTTGGGCCCGACGACGCGCTCAGCCCCCAACCCGAAGGAGCAACGCGTGAGCACCGTCGTCCGTGACGAGCCGCACAAGACCGCCATCTACTCCACCGCCCTCACCGCGTTCTTCGCGATCGCCGGCATCGCCGTGGTGGACCCGATCCTGCCGGTGATCGGCCAGAAGCTCGGTGCCTCGACGTGGCAGATCGAGCTGCTGTTCACCGCCTACATCCTGGTCATGGCCTGCGGCATGATCCCGGCCGTCGTCGCCACCGGGAGGTTCGGCTACAAAGCGGTGCTGGTCGCGGGCGTCAGCACGGTGGCGGTTGCCGCGATCCTCGCCTCGACGGCGGGCAGCATCGTGCCGCTCGCGCTGCTGCGCGGGCTGTGGGGCCTGGGCAACGCGATGTTCTTCGCCACCGCGATGAGCCTGCTCGTCGCGCTCGCGCACGACAGCGAGTGGGTGGTCGAGCTGTTCGAGACCTGCGTCGGCCTCGGCTTCGCGGTCGGCCCGCTGCTGGGCGGGCTGTTCGGCAGGATCAGCTGGCGCGCGCCGTTCCTGGTCTGCGGGCTGCTCATGGTGGTGGCCGTCGTCATGGCGACCGCCCGGCTGCACAGGGTGGACAAGCCCGCGCCGCTGCGCGCTCGCACGGTGTTCTCCACCTACCGCAAGCCGGCGTTCCTCGCGCTCGGCGCGCTGACCGCCACGTACAACTTCGCCTTCTTCGTCGTGCTCGGCTACGCGCCGGTGGCGCTCGGCCTGTCGGTGGTGCCGCTCGGGCTGGTGTTCACCGGTTGGGGCATCGGGCTGGCGTTCGGCATCCTCGTCGTCGGCCACCGGCTGGCGCACCGGATCGGCGCGGTGCAGACGGTCGGGGTCGCGGTCGTCGTGCTCGCCCTCACGCTCGTCGGGCTCGCCACCTCGCACAGCACAGCGGTCTCGATCGTGGTGCTGCTCGTGGCCGGCGTCTGCATGGGTATCTGCAACGCCAACCTCACCGACCTGTCCCTGGCGACCGGCGGCGACGACCGCCGTGCCACCACCGGCGCGTTCAACCTGATCCGCTGGGGCTTCGCGGCACCGGCCCCCGTGCTCGCCGGGGTGCTCGCCGAGCACGTCGGTCCGGTGGCGCCGTTCTGGGTGACGGTCGTGGTGCTGGCGGTGGGGATCGTCGTGTTCGCCGCGTGCAGCCACGTGCTGGCGCCGGCGGTCGGGGAGCGCGTGCTGTGGGCGCGGTGGGACGGCGAGGCGCGGTCCGTCGAGGGCACGCCCGACGAGGCGATGGCCGAGCTCTGACCACCCGCGACGATCTCTCACACGGCACGTCACCGCGATCCGGCTGATTGTTACGGGAAATCGACCGTCGGAGTTTGGCGCGCGGGACTTGCGTCCTAGCATGCCGCCGCGGGAATCGGGCGGGGGGCGGGCATGCCGGAGCCGGTCCCGCCAGCATCCCGACGCCTTCCGACGCATTCGAGAAATGGGACCCGCCATGCAGCGCAGACGATTGTGGACGATTGTTGCGGCCATCGCCGCCCCCGTTGCCCTCGTCCTCGCCGGCTGCGCGCAGCAGCAGCCCGCCTCCGACACGTCCAGCGGAGCCGCCTCGGAGGCGGCCGCGGCGGCTCCGGCGCCGAGCTCGAGCTTCGGTGGCGACGCCACCGTGCCGGAGGCGGTCGCCAAGCCGCTGAGGGTCGCGCTGGTGGCGCGCACCACCCAGGGCGGCTGGCTGGAGGACTACAAGGGCGCGATCCAGGAGGAGGTCACCGCCCTCGGTGGCACGCTCCAGGTGTTCGACGCCCAGAACGACCTGTCGAAGATGGCCTCGGACATCGACACCGCGGTCAACTCGGGCGTCGACGCGCTGCTCCTCGACAACGGCACCGACGACGCGCTGCACAAGTCGGTGCAGGCCGCGCTCGACAAGGGCATCCCGGTGGTCACCTACGACTTCGCCCTGACGAACGACGGCGTCGCGGCGATCAACCAGGACGACACGGCGCTGGCGACGAATGGCCTGGAGGCGATCAAGGCCGATTTCGGCGGGAAGGCGAACATCGTCGTCATCTCGGTGGCCGGGTACACGCCGCTGGACAACCGCCTCGCCGCCGTCAATTCCTTCGTCGGCGCCAATCCCGGGATCACGATCGTCGCCCAGACCGGGACGGTGAGCAACCAGGCTGCTCTGGACACCGAGGCGCAGGTCGAGGCGCTGCTCAAGGCCAACCCGGACAAGGGCCAGATCGACGCGATCTGGACCCACTGGAACGACTTCGCCGTCGGCGCGGTCAACGCGCTCAAGACGCAGGGCCGCAGCGACGTCAAGCTGTACACGGTCGACCTGACCGACCAGGACCTGCCGTTCTTCTGGGACACGTCGGTCGACTTCGAGGCCGCCTCGGCGAGCAACCCGGAGACGATCGGCATCGCCCAGGTGCGCCTGGCGTACGAGAAGGTCGCCGGCGACGACGTCACCGACGTCACCGTGCAACCGGTGCTGGTGCGCAAGACCGACCTGCCGGCCAGCCAGATCTCCTACGGCGAGCTCGGCCAGTACGTGCCGGGCTGGACCGACGACGCCACGGTGTGGCCCGCCTGGATCCAGACGCTGGAGAGCCAGCACCAGTGACCCATGCCCTGACGCTCACCGGCGTCAGCCACGACTACGGCGGCGGTCAGGTCCTCCACTCGGTGGACCTGGCCGCTGCCGCGGGTGAGGTGCACGCGCTGCTCGGCATGAACGGTGCCGGCAAGAGCACGCTGGTCCACGTCGCCACCGGGCACGTGGTGCCGACCGAGGGGTCGATCGCCGTCGACGGCGAGCCGGTGCGGTTCGCCGGCCCGGCCGACGCGATCCGCGCGGGCGTCGCGCTGCTGGCGCAGGAGGTCGACCGCGGGCTGGCTCCCGGCGAGTCCGTCCACGAGAACCTGACCGCCGGCCTGCTGCGCGCCGAGCGCCGTCGGCTGTTCTCGCCCCGGCGCAACCGCGCCCGGGCACGCGGGCTGCTGGCGCACTACGGGGTCGAGCTCGACGTCGACCGCCGGGTCGCGACGCTCAGCCTCTACGAGAAGCAGGCGCTCTCGCTGGTGCGCGCGGCGGCGTCGCACGCGCGCTTCCTGGTGCTCGACGAGCCGACGTCGTCGTTCGACTCCGCGCAGACGCAGCGGTTCTACGGCATCGTCCGCCGGCTGAAGGCGGACGGCATCGCGCTCGTCTTCATCTCCCACCGGCTGCACGAGGTGTTCGAGCTCGCCGACCGGATCACCGTGCTGCGCGACGGCCGCGCGGTGCTCGCCGCACCCGCCGGTGACGTCACCCCCGAGCAGGTGGTCGACGCGATCACCGGCGGCACTCTCGAGGCGGCGCACCACCGGCGCGGGGAAGGTCGGGGCCGTCCGGACGCGTTCCGCGCCGAGTCGCTGGACCTCGGCCGGGGGCGGGCTCCGCTGCCGCTCGTCGTCGGCGCCGGCGAGGTCGTCGTCGTCTTCGGTCCGCTCGGCAGCGGCAAGACGAGCCTGGCCCGGACGGTGTTCGGGCTCGGGCGCCCGTACCGCGCGCTCGTCGGCGGCCGGCCGGTGCGCGTGGCCGACCCGGTGGCCGCTCGCCGGGCCGGGATCGCCGTGGTCCCCGAGGAGCGGCGAGCGCAGGGTCTGTGGCTCGACCGCGACGTGCGCACCCACTTCGCGCTCGGCTTCCGCGGCCTGGTGCGCACCCGAGCGGAGCTGGACCACGCCGAGGCGGTCGCCCGGCGGTACGAGCTCACCCCGCTCGACCCGCGCCAGCTGGTGCGCCGGCTGTCCGGCGGCAACCAGCAGAAGGTCGCCATCGGCAAGTGGGACGGCATGGGCTTCGGGCTGCTGGTGCTCGACGAGCCGATGAAGGGCATCGACGTCGCCGCCAAGGAGTCGATCTTCCGGCGAGTCGACGAGGCTGCGGCGGCCGGCGTCGGCGTGCTGTACCTCACCCAGGAGCCGGAGGACGCGCTGCGCATCGCGGACCGGATCGTCGTGCTCGGCCGCGAAGGGGTCGTGCTCGACCGACCCGCCGCCGAGCTGACCGCGCTGGACCTCATGCTGTCGCCCGACGCGGACGACGAGGACGACGAGACCGACCAGAACGGAGCCGTGACCGCGTGAGCGTGACCGCGACCGCCCCCGCGACCACCGCGGGCATCGCCAACCGCCGCACCACCGAGCTGGCCTACCGGTACGCCGCGGTCGGCGTGATCCTGCTGGTCAGCGCCGTGTTCGCGATCCTCGAGCCGCACTTCCTCACGTTCGACAACGCCGTCGACATCCTGCGCTCGGTGTCGGTGAGCGCGTTCCTCGCCCTCGGGGTGACGTTCTCGCTCGTCGTCGACGGCTTCGACATGTCGATCGGGTCGACCGCCAGCCTCGCGGTGATCGGCGCCGCGGCGGCGATGGTCTACTACCGGCAGGAGCTGGTCGTCGCGCTCGTCGTGCCGCTGCTGCTCGGCGCGCTCGTCGGGCTGGCGAACGCTCTGCTCATCGTGCGGTTCCGGCTGCCGGACCTGCTGGCGACCCTCGCGATGCTGTTCGTCGTCAACGGCGTGCAGATCACCTACACCGGCGGGTTCTCGATCTACCCGGGCACGTCGCAGGGCTCCCACCAGGCGGTCGGCATCTTCGTGCCGTCGTTCCTCTTCATCGGCCAGGGCGACCTGTGGGGCGTGCCGTTCGCGGCGATCCTGCTGGTCGTCGTCGTCGCCGCCAGCCACCTGTTCCTGTCGCGGACGACGACCGGCCGGTTCATGTACCTCGTCGGCGGCAACCTGGAGGCGGCCCGCCACCTGGGTCTGCCGACCGGGCGGCTGCGCACCTACGCCTACGTCGTCGGCGGCGTGCTGTCCGCGCTCGGCGGCATCGTGCTGGCGAGCCGGGTCGGCGGCGGGCAGGTCTCGGCCGGCGCGCCGCTGCTGACGGACGCGGTGTCGGCCGCCTACGTCGGCTACGCGATCTTCGGCCAGAAGCGGCCGAGCGTCGTCGGCACGTTGCTCGCCGCGCTGCTCATCGGCATCCTGCTCAACGGCCTGACGATGATGAACGTCCCGTACTACGCGCAGGACATCGTCAAGGGCGGCGTCTTCGCCGTCGCGCTGGCCTTCGCGTTCCTGCGCAAGGGAGACCACTGATGACCCAGCCCGTGCTCGCCGACGGGTTCTCGTTCCTCGGGCACAGCGACCAGGGCGGCCGGCCGGACGGCTGCCAGATCATGGTCGACCGGGGGTTCGCGTACATCGGCCACGCGTTCTCGCAGGGGTTCTCGGTGGTCGACGTCCGCGACCCGCGGACCCCGGTGCCGGTGACGTTCGTCGCCAACCCGCCGGGCACCTGGAGCCCGCACCTGCAGCTCGCCGACGACCTGCTGCTCGTCGTGCAGGCGAAGGACCTGTTCGCGGACGCCGAGTTCCAGCGCGAGTCCGACTACTACGGCAGGTCGGTCGGCTCGCCGGCGCTGCAGGCCGAGCGCGGCTACGCCGCCGGGCTGCGGGTGTTCGACGTCGCGACACCCGGTACGCCGCGCGAGATCGCGTTCCTGCCGGTCGAGGGCGTCGGGCTGCACCGGCTCTGGTACACCGGCGGCCGCTGGGCGTACGCCTCGGCGCTGCTCGACGGGTTCACCGACTACGTCCTGGTGACGATCGACCTGGCGGACCCGGCGCACCCGCGGCTGGCCGGGCGGTGGTGGCTGCCGGGCATGAACCAGGCGGCGGGGGAGACCCCCGACTGGGACGCCACGCGGTGGCGCTACGGGCTGCACCACGCGATCGTCGACGGCGACACCGCCTACGCCTCCTGGCGCGACGGCGGCCTGACGATCCTCGACGTGGCGGACCGTTCGAACCCCCGGCTGGTCGCCTACCGGAACTGGGCCGACCCGTTCGGCGGCGGCACCCACACCGCGTTGCCGCTGCCCGGCCGCGACCTGCTGCTGGTGGCCGACGAGGGCATCGCGGACAATGCCGCCGACGGTGTGAAGCTGACGTGGGTGTTCGACATCCGCAACCCCGCCAACCCGGTGAGCATCGCGACGTTCCCCACGCCGGCGGAGGAGGACTACGTCGCCAAGGGCGGGCACTTCGGGCCGCACAACCTGCACGAGAACCGGCCCGGGACGTTCCGGTCGGAGAACCTGGTGTTCGCCACCTACCAGAACGCCGGGGTGCGGGCGTTCGACCTTCGTGACCCCTTCCGTCCCGAGCAGGTGGGTGTGTGGGTGCCGCCCGCGCCGTCGGTCGTCGTCGACCCGCGTCCGGGGCGGCCGCGGGTGATCCAGAGCTTCGACGTGTTCGTCGACGCCGAGGCCCGCGTCTACGTCACCGACTACA
>CAZFTZ010000281.1:0-13277 GCA_964521875.1 uncultured Cellulomonas sp.
TGCGCCGTGCCCTGCCTCCCGGCGCGCGTCAGGTGGCACCCGGCACGTTCGTCGGGCCCTCCCCCCAGGCCGGCGCCGAGGACGCGGAGCGGCGCCAGACCGGGCAGTACCTCTAGCTCACTCGGTGTCGAGGGTGCCGAGGTCGTCCAGCGTGATGATCTGGTCCGAGCCTGGAGCCTGAAGGTCGACCGGCTCGCCCCACTTCGAGAAGGTGATCTCGAACGGACCGCCGTTGGCCTCGTCCGCCGAGACCTTGCGCACCAGCGCGTCGGCGCCGACCCAGTAGAGGAGGGTCGCGCGGGGCGGTACGTCGGTCTGCGCGGTCGCGTCAGAGGCCGCGGTCGACCCGTCGACGACGACCTCGAACCGCTGGCACAGGACGCCGTCGAGCACCTCGGGCCTGCCCGACGGAGCGACGGAGAGGACGGTGGCGCCCGCGATCGCTCCCCCGGGGTCCATCGCGTTGATCACGTCGCCGAACCCGGCCGCGGGACCGTCGGGATCGGTCGGGTCGACGACGATGAACTTCCCGGCGGTGGCCTCGCCCATGCTCATGTACCAGACGCTGGAGACGATCCGGAGCTCGAGAGTGCCCGTGCCCGGGATGACGGCCGTCATCCCGATCTCCGGCGTCCCGTCCGCGCCCATGCGCGCGACACCCGACATCGTGAGGTCTCCCTCGACGCCCTCGTCCATCGGACCGGTCATGGCGAAGGCGTAGGACCGGACGTCCGCGTAGGCAGCGGCGAGCGTGTCCTCGAAGTTCTCCACGGACAGCTCGATGACCGCGGTCGGGCTCGGCGTGGGCGTCGGGCTGGGCGACACCGAGCTCGTCACGGGTGCGGCGCTCGTCGGCGCCTCCGCCTCGGGCGCCCCGCCGCTGCAGGCGGCGAGTGCCGCGACGAGCGCGACCGCGGGACAGAGCAGCAGACGGCATGACGACGACATGGTGGGGCCCCCTCGTGCGGCCGCCGGTGCGCCGGCGACGGACCGGCGGCGACGCCGGACAGCACGAGCCTTCCACGCTGTGGACCCGCTGTGTGCCGTTTCGCCGGGGGAACACCCGGGTGGGCCGCGGGGTCCCCGGCGCTCACGCCGCGGGCGTCGCCTCCTCGCGGTTCGCCGTCAGCACCAGCGCGCCGCACACCAGCAGCATCCCGATGACCTCGACGGCGTCCGGCAGCTGGCGCAGCACCACGGCGCCGACCACCGCGGCCGTCACAGGCAGCAGCGCCAGCAGCACGGCGAACGTCGCCGCGCTCACGCGGCGCATCACCACCTGCTCGATGCCGTAGGGCACCACCGACGAGCACACCGCGACCGCGAGCACCGCCAGTGCCAGCCCGCCGTCGTGCAGCACCGGCCCGGCGCCGCCGGCGAGGAACGGCGCGAACACGACGCCACCGGCGGCCATCCCCACGGCCAGGCCGGTCAGCCCGCCGTTCTGCCCGGCGACGCGACGGCCGAGCACGATGTAGCCGGCCCAGAGCGCCGCCGCGGCGAGAATCGCGACGAGCCCGACGCGCCCGGACGGGCCCAGCCGCAGGCTCACCCCGGCGAGCAGCACGACGCCGGCGAGGGCGACGCCGATCGCGGCACGCTCCCGCCAGCCACGGCCGGTGACCGCCGCCACCGCGACCGGCCCGAGGAACTCGACGGCCACGGCCGTGCCGAGCGGCAGGTGGGAGATCGCGACGTAGAACGCGACGTTCATCCCGGCGAGCACCACGCCGAACACGGCGGCCGTCACCAACCGGCGGCCGCCCAGCCGTGCGCGCCACGGCCGGGCCCATCCGAGCAGCACCACGGCGGAGATCGCCACCCGCAGCCACGCGACCGTCGGCGGCGGCACGGTGCCGAACAGCCGCACCGCGACGGCCGCACCGACGTACTGGCTCAGCCCCGACAGCAGGAACAGCAGCGGGGCGGGCACCGGCTCAGGGTAGTGGCCGGCAGCCGTCCCGCGGCTTCGTCGTGCGGCCCCCGTCAGCCCTTGACGGAGCCCGCGAGCAGGCCGCGGACGAAGTACTTCTGCAGCGACAGGAACACGATCACGGGCACGATGATCGAGACGAACGCCCCGGCCGACAGCAGGTACCACTGGTTGCCGCGGGTTCCCGTCAGGTTGAACAGCGCGACGGTCATCGGCGCGACGGTGTTCGACGAGCCGGCGAAGGTCAGCGCGACCAGCAGGTCGTTCCACACCCAGAGGAACTGGTAGATGCCGAAGGCCGCGAGCGCGGGCTTGAGCATCGGCAGCATCAGCCGGAAGAAGGTCGTCACGTGGCCGGCACCGTCGACGCGGGCCGCCTCGAGGATGTCGGCCGGGATCTCCCGCATGAAGTTGTGCAGCAGGAACACCGCCAGCGGCAGGCCGAACATGGTGTGGCTCAGCCAGACCGACCAGAACGAGCCCGCGACGTGCATCTTGACGTAGAGCTGCAGCAACGGGATCAGGGTGACCTGGATCGGCACCACCTGGAGCGCGAACACCGCGACGAACAGGGTGTCCCGGCCGGGGAAGTGCATCCACGCGAACGCGTACGCCGCGAGCGTCGCCAGGAAGATCGGCAGCAGCACGGACGGCACCGTGATGACGAGCGAGTTGAGGATGAACGGCGCCAGCGACTGCGAGTTCGAGGTGTCGAGGATCGTCGAGTAGTTGTCGAGGGTGAACGGCCCGAACAGGTGCGTCCACCAGCCGTCCGTGTTGATCTGCTGCTGCGTCCGGAAGGACGTCACCAGCAGGCCGAACGTCGGGATGGTCCACAGCACCGCCAGCACGATGGCGATCACGGTGGCCCACGGACGGGACAGACGCCGCCGGGCGGCCGCCGCAATCGGCTCGGTGCGGGGCGACACGCTCCCGGGAGGGGCGACGATGCCGGAGGTGTCGACGGTGGGCTGGACGGCGCTCATCGGGCTTCCGCCTTCCGCAGGTGGCGCACGTTGTAGACGACGATCGGGATGACCAGCACGAACAGCAGCACGGCCAGCGCCGCACCCAGCCCCTGGTTCCCGGCCGTGAAGCTCTGCGTGTAGAACTCGTTGGCGATCACGGACGTGCCGAACTGGCCGCCGGTCATGGTCCGGACGATGTCGAAGACCTTGAGACAGCCGATCGCGATCGTGGTGAGGACGACGACGATCGTCGGGCGGATGGTCGGCACCGTGACGAACCGGAAGAGCTCGAAGGAGTTGACGCCGTCCAGCCGGGCGGCCTCGGTGATCTCCGTCGGGATCGCCTTGATCGCGGCGGACAGGATCGTCATGGCGAAGCCCGCCTGGATCCAGATCATGACGATGATCAGCCAGAAGGTGTTCCACGGCTGGTTCAGCAGGAAGTTCGTCGGTCTACCCCCCAGCCAGAGGAACACCTGGTTGAGCAGACCGATCTGCTGCGGCTGGTGGGCCAGCGACGGGTCGACGAACCGGTAGTCGTAGATGAACTTCCAGATGATCGCCGCGCCGACGAAGGAGATCGCCATCGGCAGGAAGATCAGCGCCTTGGCGACCGCCTCACCACGAGCCCCGTCGACGAGGATCGCGTAGACCAGGCCGACCGCGGTGGCGACGAACGGCGTGACGATCACCCAGAACGCGGTGTTCCGCAGCACGGTGAGCATGTCGCCCGACGTGAAGATGTGGGTGTAGTTCGCCACCCCGATGAACTGCTTGCCTGCCGCGTCGAAGAACGACCGCCAGACGGTCCGGGCCGCGGGGTACACCAGCCCGACGATGAGCAGCAGCACCGTCGGCCCGACGAAGTACCAGGCGACCCGGCGCGCTCCCCGCTTCTCCAGCAGGGCGACGACGAAGAGGATCAGCCCGATGACCGCGGCGAACACGAGCAGCGCGACCAGCATCAGCAGGAACTTCTCGGCGACGTTCATGGGGGCACTCCCGTGTGCTCGAGGGTGAACGTGCGATGTCCCCCGGGGGCGCCGGTCCGCCCCCGGGGGACACCGCTAGCGGGTCATCACTTGGGCCAGGCTGCTTCGATCTTGTCGACGGTGTCCTGAGTCGACTGACCTGTGATCCAGCTGGTCGACTCGGTCCAGAAGGCCCCGGACCCGACGGCGGCGGGCATCTGGTCCGAGCCGTCGAACCGGAACTCGCTCGCCGGGTCGAGCAGGATCTGCGCGGACAGCTTGTCGATCGGGTTCACCAGGTTGTCGACGTCCAGCCCCTTGTTGGCGGTGATCCAGCCGCCGCCGGTGATGTCGGAGCTGGCCTTCGCCTTGAGATTCGCCCACGTGTCGGTGCTCCAGAAGGTCTGCAGCGCCTGGACCTCGGGACGGTCGGAGAACGCGGTGACGAACTCGCCGGCGCCGAGGACCGGCTTCTCGTCGGTCGTCTCGGCCGGCAGGTAGAAGGCGAACACGTCGCCGTCCTCCGCGACCTTGGTGCCCTTGGACTTGTCCGGGTCCCAGTTGGCCGCGTAGAAGGACGCCATCCGGTGCATCGCGCAGGTGCCGTCGAGGATCGGCAGGCCGCCGTCCTGGAAGGCCGTCGTCGCGATGGAGTTGACGTCGCCGAAGCCGCCGTTGACGAACTTCGGGTTCTTCAGGTACTGCCCGACGGCGTCGAACGCGGCGGTGATCTGCGGGTCGTTGAACGGGATGTCGTGCGCGACCCACTTGTCGTAGACGTCCGGGCCGGCGGTGCGCAGGACGAAGTCCTCCACCCAGTCCGTCACCGGCCAGCCGGTCGCCTCACCGGAGGCGATGCCGGCGCACCACGGCTTGATCTGGCCCGCGTCGGCGATCTTGTTGCTCAGCGTCATCAGCTCGTCGAGCGTCGTCGGGATCTCCCACCCGTTGTCGCTGAACATCTTCGGCGAGTACCAGACGAGGGACTTGACGGAGGCTCCGGACGGGGCGGCGTAGAAGGTGCCGTCCACGGTGCCGAGGGCCTTCCAGGACTCGCCCCACCATTTGTCGACGTTGTCGCTGACGGCCTGGGGCGCCTTGACCACCTTGCCGGTGGCGACGAGCTGGGCCAGCAGGCCGGGCTGCGGCACGATCGCGATGTCCGGCGGGTTGCCGGCCTGCGCCCGGACCAGCACCTGCTGCTCGAACTGCTTGTCGGCCTGGTAGTCGACCGTGGCACCGGTGCACGACTCGAACTGCTTGAACGACTCGACGTACGGGGTGTCCTCCGGGGCGACGATGCCGGCGTAGACCGTGATCGTCTTGCCGGACAGGTCGCCGTACTGCGTGTAGTCGGCACACTCCGCCGACCCGGTGCCACCGCCGGAGCTCGTCGTCGCGCCGCCCCCGCCGCCACCGCTGGAGCAGGAGGCGAGCGTGAGGGCGGCCGCGGCGGCCGCGGCGGTGAACGCGAGAACTCTGGTCCTGAACGGTCGGTTCATCGGTTCTCCACATCGTCGTGGGTCGCCCGGCACAGGGCGTACCGGGCCCATGGGTCATGATGCAAGCGTTTACATCACCATCGCGCAACCGGAACGGCATGCGTTCTCGTCACGATTAGGTCACCGATCGGTGACGGCCGCATCCCGAGGGGCAGCGGTGGAGCCGCGCAGCACCAGCCGCGCGGGCGAGGACGGGTCGACGTCACGCCGCCGGCCCGCGATCCAGTCCAGCAGCAGCCACGCCGCCTGCTCCCCCTGGCCGACCGCGTCCTGTGCCATCGTCGTCAGCCCGATCAGCTCGCCGAGCTCGTGGCCGTCGACACCGATCACCGACAGGTCGTCGGGCACCCGCACGCCCATCGCCCGCGCCGCGAGCACCACACCCATCGCCATCTCGTCGGACGCCGCGAACACCGCGGTGACGTCCGGGCGCTCCCGGAGCAGCGTGAAGGTGGCCGCGCGTGCCGACTCCAGCTCGAAGTCGCCCTGCACGACGAGCCCTTCGTCCGGCTTCAGCCCCGCCGCGACCAGCGCCTGGCGCCAGCCCTCCCGGCGGTCCACGCCGGGCGCCCACTCGCTGATCGCGTCCACGTCGCCGGTGAGGTGCGCGATGCAGGTGTGGCCCAGCCCGACGAGGTGCTCGGTGGCCTCCCGCCCGGCGCGGATGTCGTCGAGCCGGACCGTCAGCTGTCCGGGCGGGCCCGAGCCGACGAAGATCAGCGGCTGGCCCAGCGCGACCAGGTCGTCGACCTCGCTCTGCCCCATCGGCAGGCCGACGACGAGGATGCCGTCCACCCGCCGGCGCAGCACCGCCGGGTCGACGCGGCGCCGCTCGCCGCGGGACACCTCGAACCGGTAGAGCAACGCGTCGAAGTTCGCCTCGCGCAGCGCCCGCTCGGCACCGTCGACGACGTTGGCGAAGTACCAGCGGCGCACCCAGGGCGTCAGCAGGCCGATGGTGCGGGTGCGGCCGCTGGCGAGCGACGCGGCGGCCGGCGACCCGACGTAGCCGAGCTGCGCGGCGGCGGCCAGCACCCGCTGACGGGTGGCGTCCGTGACGTTCGGCAGGCCGCGCAGGGCGCGCGACACCGTCGCGGTGGACACGCCCGCGGCGCGCGCCACGTCCTCGATGCCGTGCTCGACCACGCAGCGCAGCATGCCCCCACTCGGTGGGGGTGCACCATTCCGCGCGGTGACGTCAGCGCAGGAGCGAGCGCAGGACGGCGACCGCGCCGTCGTCGTCGATGGTGCCCGTGACCTCGTCGGCCACCGCGCGCACCGGCTCGTCGGCGTGGCCCATCGCCACCCCGCGCGCGGCCCAGGCGAGCATCTCGATGTCGTTGTGCCCGTCGCCCACCGCCACCGTGGCGAACGGCTCGACACCGAGCCTCTGCCGCAGCTCCTCCAGCGCGCTCGCCTTGGAGACGCCGCCGGGAGTCAGGTCGAGCCAGGCGCTCCAGCCGACGGCGTAGCTCACCTCGTGCAGCCCGACGCGGTCGATCAGCTCGTGGAACTCGTCGGGCGTGGACTGCGGGCTGCGGATGACGACGCGGCTGGCCGGCGCGGCGCACAGCCGGTCGAAGGTCACCACCTCGATCTCGCCGCTCAGCTCACCGGGCGGGAAGGGCGCGGTCACCAGGTAGCCGACGCCGAGGTTCTCCACCGCGTACAGCGCGCCCGGGACCTCCTCGGCGAGCAGCCGCAGCGCCGGCGCCGGGTCGAACGTGACCACCTTCGTCAGGTCGTAGCCGGTGGGCTCCTCCGGGTCGAGGCGCGCGACGACCGCGCCGTTGGAGCACACCATCCAGCCCTCGTCGAGACCGATCGCACGCGCACCGTCCAGCCCCGCGCGCAGCGAGCGGCCGGTGGCCAGGACCACGTGGACGCCCGCCTCGCGCACGTCCGCGACCGCGGCGCGCAGGGCGTCGGACACCACGCCGTCGTACGTCATCGCGGTGCCGTCGACGTCGAGCGCGAGCAGCCGTGCGCGCGTCACCCCGGGGTCTCCGCACGGCCGGCGGCGGGCCGGACGGTGCTCATGGAGCGAGCACCTCCAAGCCGCCGAGGTAGGGCCGCAGGCCCTCGGGCACGACGACCGAGCCGTCCGCCTGCTGATGGTTCTCGAGGATCGCGACGATCCAGCGCGTGGTCGCCAGCGTGCCGTTCAACGTGGCGGCCGTGCGCACCTCGCCGGCGACGGTGCGCTCGCGGATGCCGAGCCGGCGCGCCTGGAACGTCGTGCAGTTGGACGTCGACGTCAGCTCCAGCCAGCGCTGCTGGCTCGGCAGCCAGGCTTCGCAGTCGTACTTGCGGGCGGCCGACGAGCCGAGGTCCCCCGCCGCGACGTCGATGACGCGGTAGGGCAGACCGGTGAGGGCCAGCATCTCCTTCTCGAAGCCGAGGATCCGCTGGTGCTCGTCGGCCGCGTCCTCGACCGTCGTGTAGCTGAACGCCTCGACCTTGTGGAACTGGTGCACCCGGATGATGCCGCGGGTGTCCTTGCCGTACGAGCCGGCCTCACGCCGGTAGCACGCGCTCCACCCGGCATACCGCACCGGGCCCCCGGTCACGTCGATGATCTCGCCGGAGTGGTAGCCGGCGAGGGCCACCTCGGAGGTGCCGACGAGGTACAGGTCGTCGGCCTCCAGCCGGTAGATCTCGTCGGCGTGCGCGCCGAGGAAGCCGGTGCCGGCCATGATCTCGGGCTTGACCAGCGTCGGCGTGATCACCGGGGTGAACCCGTTGGCCACCGCGCGGTCGAGAGCGGCGGTCAGCAGCGCCAGCTCGAGCCTGGCACCGATCCCGGTGAGGTAGTAGAAGCGCGCACCGGACACCTTGGCGCCACGCTCGGTGTCGATCGCGTGCAGCAGCTCGCCGATCTCGAGGTGGTCCTTCACCCGGAAGTCCGACCCGTACTCGGCGGCGAAGTCGCGCGGCGTGCCGACGTGCTCCAGCACCACGTAGTCGTCCTCGCCGCCGGCCGGCACGCCGGGCTCGACGACGTTGCCGACCTTGCGGGCCAGCTCGTCGGCCGTGCGCTCGGCCTCGTCGGCCTCGGCCTGCAGCGCCTTGACCTCGTCAGCGAGCTGCTTGGCCTTGGCGAGCAGGTGCTGCTTCTCCTCACCGGTCGCCTGCGCGACCTCCTTGCCGAGGTTCTTCTGCGAGGCGCGCGCCTGCTCGAAGCCGGTCAGTGCCGAGCGTCGGCGGGCGTCGGCGTCGAGGATCTCGTCGACGAGGTGCGGGTCGTCCCCGCGAGCGGTCTGGGAGGCGCGGACGACGTCGGGGTCGGATCGCAACAGGCGCAGGTCGATCACGCGCCCGAGCCTATCCACCCTCAGAAGGACGCGCGGACCCGCAGGTGGCGCCGTAGATTGCCCGGCATGACGTGGCAGGAGGCGGTCGCCGTCGGCGCGGCCGTCCTCGCCCTGGTGGGCATCGGCATCGGGATCTGGGTGGCGCGGCGCCAGGCCCAGATCCGCGCTCACCTCGGTCTTTCGGCGTCCGCGCAGGTGCCCGACGAGACCGCGGCCCGCGCGCCGGAAGGGCCACGGCCGCTGGTCGCCGTCGTCGCGAACCCCACCAAGCCGGGCGCCGCCGGCCTGCGCGAGCGCGTCACCGCGGCGATCGCCGCCCGGGCCTGGCCGGAACCGCTGTGGCTGGAGACGACGCCCGACGACGCCGGGGCCGGGCAGGCGCGCGCCGCGCTGACCGCCGGGGCGCAGCTGGTCGTCGCGGCGGGCGGGGACGGCACCGTGCGGTCCGTCGCCGAGGCGCTGGCGCACACCGGCGTGCCGATGGGGCTGCTGCCGCAGGGCACCGGCAACCTGCTGGCGCGCAACCTCGACCTGCCGGTCGGCAACGGCCCGGCCGCGTTGGCGATCGCCCTCGACGGGGCGGACCGCACCATCGACGTCGGCCGGCTGCGCGTCGAGCGCTGGGCGGAGCCGGACCCGCCGGAGGGCACGCCCGACGAGCACGTGTTCCTGGTCATCGGCGGCGTGGGCGTCGACGCGGCGATGGTCGCGGACGCCGACGAGCAGCTCAAGGCCCGGGTCGGCTGGATCGCCTACTTCGTCGCCGCGGTGCGCCACCTGCACGGACGCCGGCTGCGGGTGCGCGTCAAGGTCGACGACCGGGAGTGGACCGAGGTGCGCGGCCGGTCGTTGCTCGTCGGCAACGTCGGACGGCTGCCGGGCGGCATCACGCTGCTGCCGGACGCGCGCATCGACGACGGCTGGCTGGACCTGGCCGCGCTCGACGCCCGCGGCGGCGTCGCCGGGTGGGTGCAGCTCGCCGGGGAGGTGCTGCTGCAGCGGATCGGCGTGCGCAACGAGCTGCCGGCGAAGATCGGGCGGATCGACCACGTCCGGGCGCGGCAGGTGAAGGTGCAGATCGTCGGCGGTGAGCAGGTGCAGGTGGACGGCGAGTCGGTCGGTCGCGCCAAGCAGCTGTCCGCGCGGGTGGACCCCGCCGCCCTCGTCGTCCGCGTCGCAGCGCCGCGCAGCTGACCGTCGCCCTCGTCGGGCACCACCGGCGGCGGGCCGCGCAGCGCGCGCAACGAGTCAGGTGGCCTGCCCGGTGCGGATGGCCTGGAGCCAGGTGCGGGCGCTGACGAAGTCGGCGTCGGCGGTGCCGACGTGGACGGTCGGCGGGATCGCGTCGGCACGCGGGTACGAGCCGAGGAACCGGACGTACGGGCAGCGTCGGCGCAGGCCCATCACGGCCTCGCCGATGCGCTCGTCGCGGATGTGCCCCTCGACGTCGATCGAGAACGAGTACCGCCCGAGGGCGTCGCCGATGGGGCGCGACTCGATGCGCGACAGGTTGACCCCACGCACCGCGAACTGCTCGAGCATCGCCATCAGCGCGCCGGACTCGTTGTCCGGCAGGTGCACCACGAGCGTCGTCTTGTCCGCGCCGGTCGGCGGCGGCACCTCGCCGGGGTGGCCGATCAGGACGAACCGCGTCTGCGCCGACGGGTTGTCGCTCACCTCGCTGGCCAGTGCGGTCAGCCCGTAGTGCGCGACGGCTGCCGGCGGCACCAGCGCCGCGTCGAACGCCGGCGTGGGACGAGCCGGGTCGGCGATGCGCTCGGCGATGAGCGCCGCCGGCGCGGTGTTGCTCGTCGCCGGGACGTGGACCGCACGGGGCAAGTGGGAGGCGAGCCAGCGACGGCACTGCACCCACGCGTGCGGGTGCGCGCCGATCCGGTGCACGTCGTCGAGCGCCACCCCCGGCCCGGCCGCCAGCGTGAACTGCACCGGCACCAGCATCTCCCGCAGGATCACCAGCGGCTCGCCCGCCGCGAGCGCGTCGAGGGTCGCGGTGACACCGCCCTCGGCGGTGGACTCGATCGCCACCACCGCGTGGTCGGCCTCACCGGAGCGCACCGCGGCGATCGCCGAGCCGACGTCGGTCTGCGGCAGCAGCACGGCGTCGTCGGCCCGTACCACCTGGAGCAGCGCGTCCTCGGTGAACGTGCCCGCCGGTCCGAGGTAGGCGTAGCGCGGGCGGGCGCTCATCGATCCTCCAGGTCGGTCACGAGGTCAGGCGGTGGGTCCGGCTCCCGGCCGCAGGCACGCGGTCTGTGGGCAGGGTAGCCGCCGGCCCGACGAGCGGAGCGGGCCGACCGCTCAACGACCGGCCTTCTGGCCCGGGGTCAACCGGTCGCGCATCGCGCCCGCGGCGGCGCGCGCACGGCGGGCGTTGATCGCCAGCTCGACGTCACGCGCGCCGGCGACCCGGCGGGCCTGGTTGCGCAGCGTGCTGCCGCCCGGGTGGTGGCGCAGCTCGACCGGCACCTCCAGCACCCGGAACCCGGCGCGCAGCAGGTCGATCGTCATCGCCGGCTCGACACCGGCACCGTGTGCCAGCGGCGTCGCCGCCTCGAACGCGGCGCGAGACACGCACCGCAGCGGGGACAGCGGCGCGCCCGGGCTCCAGCCGGTCAGCTGGGCGATCGCACGGCGCGCGGCGCGCACGACGATCCCTCGGCCGGTCGGCGCAGGCGGCAGCAGGGCGACCGTCATGTCGGCCTCGCCGGAGAGCACCGGCGGGACCAGCGGCGCGACGGTGACGGCGGCCTCGGCGAGGTCGGCGGCGAGCAGCAGCAGCGACCGCGGCGGGCGGCCCGGCACGTCCCGCATCGCGACGACGGCGGCGCCGGTCTCCAGCGCGGCGGCACGGCCCCGGTTGTGGGAGTGCCGCACGACGACCGCGCCGGCCTCCCGTGCGACGTGCTGCGTGTCGTCCATCGAGCCGTCGTCGACGACGAGCACGAGGTCGACGGACGGGATCGCGCGCACCGCCCGGATCGTCGCGGCGATCCGCCGGGCCTCGTCGTGCGCGGGGATGACGGCGGCGACCCGCGGCCGGTCCCGGGGGTTGCGGGGCGCCGTCACGGGAGTCGGTGCGCCGTCGGCCGACAGCGCCGTGACCTCGTCGGACGCCGGGGAGGCCCCGTCCGCGGGCGCGGTCGAGGCCGGTGACGCCGGGGTGGCGCGGGAGGGACGCGGCACGCTCCCAGCCTATCGACGGGGCCCTTTCGGTCGCCCGTCCAGTCCGCAGTTCAGCGCAACGTCACCCCGAGGTCGTCGCGAGCTGGTCACCGCAAGGTCACCTGACGGGCGACCAGGCCGGCGCGGGCGCGACGGGCGTCGGCGCCCAGCGGCTCGTCGTCCGCGACCGCTGCGGCGAACGACGGCGCGAACGCCGCGATCTGGCCGTCGAGCTCGTCGGCCTCGGTGCCGCGGACCAGCTCCCACACGGGCACGACGAGCCCGCACGCACGGAAGTAGCCGACGAACTTGTGGCCGGCGAACCCGGACTCGCGCCGACCGTGCAGCCGCGCCAGGCCGTCGAGCACCACCTGCTCGTCGAGCGGCTGCACCCAGCGGACGAACTCGCGACCGGCCATCCGGGTCCAGTACGCCGACTCGACGGACGACAGCCGCACCGTCGGGATGATCGAGGCGTCCGCCTCCTCGAGCGCGGCCTTGACCTGGGCGGTCTGCTCGGTGGACTCGTCGAGCCAGTAGTCGAAGCTGGTGCGCATCTCGATCGTGAACGGCCGCGACAGGTCGAGGACGTCCTGCAGCCGCGGGCCGGGGGTCGGCAGGCCGAGGGTCTGCACCGGCGTGCCCGGCTCGAGGTCGAGCGCCTCCAGCAGCACCGCGGCGAGGTCGCGGCTGGCGTCGCCCGACGAGCTGCGGGTCTGCAGCGCGAGCAGCACGGTGCCGTCCTGGCGGTGCAGCGCCGGCCAGGCGTCCGGCAGCGCGGTGGTGAGCACGACCTCGCGTGCGCCGTGCTCCGTCGCCGTGCGCACGGTGGCGGTGGCGGCGGGGACCAGCTCGCGCATCGCGACCCAGTCGGTCTCGCCGGGCAGACCCTCGAACGGGCGGGCGGCGTACTCGATAGCCATGGCGGGCACCCTACCGGGGTGGGCGACGGCGCCCCGGTGCGGGAGGATCGGGGCATGCATCCGCGTGCCGGGACCCCCGCGCTTCCTGAGGACCTCATCGACGTCGACGCCCTGATCGGCGCCTACTACGACCGGGTGCCGGACCCGGCCGACCCGCTGCAGCAGGTCGTCTTCGGCACCAGCGGCCACCGCGGCTCGTCGTTCGACACCGCGTTCAACGAGGCGCACATCGTCGCGATCACCGCGGCGATCGTCGAGTACCGGCGCGGTCAGGGCACCGACGGGCCGCTGTTCATCGGGCGGGACACGCACGGGCTGTCTCTCCCGGCCTGGCGCAGCGCGCTCGAGGTGCTGGCCGCCGCCGGCGTGGAGGTGCGCATCGACGCCCGCGACTCCTGGACGCCGACGCCCGCGGTGTCGCACGCGATCCTCACCCACAACGGCGCGGGCACGTCGCAAGGTGTGCGGGTCGCAGGGCCGGGG
>CAZFTZ010000282.1:0-2633 GCA_964521875.1 uncultured Cellulomonas sp.
GGCCGCGTACAACAGGCCCCATCCGCGAGCCTGACGGGCGAATGCAAGCTCTTCGCGCACGCGCCTGCGGTAAACCGTCGCCATCACCTCAGCCAAGTACCCAGGTGTCATCGAGATCATGCGCGGCGCTCCCTGGTGACGTGAGGACGGCGGTACTCAGCCATCGAGAACTCGGGGTCGTCCTCCCCGAGGAGTGTCAACGCCTCACGAAGTGGTTGCAGAGCGCCGCGAGTCAACACGATGCCTGTGCAGCGGCTGGCCGCGGATGACGAGCGCACCAGTTCGCATGTTGCCACGACGCCAAGCAGTGACAGCCTGACGTTTTCGATGTCTTCATTGCTCAGGCGGTGTCCAGCATGTCGCGCCTTGGGCTTTCGCCGCGGCCGACGCTTCGCCTTCCCGGCGCTCATGACATCTCTTCTTGGCGCGCTTCAGACAGTTCAGTCGTGCCGCCGAAGCGCTCGACGATTTCAGTGAGCGTCTTCAGCACATTGAACAGACGATCGGAGCCGCAGCGACGCAGGACGTGTTCGACTTCACTGTCGAGATCAGAGCTGATGGACTCGCAGGCGCCACCGCAGACCATGATGACGTCTTGAACCAGCCGCAGCTCTCTGAACATCCCTTCGAGCTGTCGCCTGATCTTCGCCAGTTGTTCCTCGTTGCTCTTGAGCAGGGGGATGAATTGGTGAGCAGATTGGTCTTCGGTCATAGGGCACCCCCGATCCGCATCTCTTGTCCATCGACGCGGACATCTGTCGTCAGCCACCCTGTCGGTGTGGGAGACAGGCGTTGGAGGACATCACCATCCATGCGGCGCTCGTCGCCCTCAGCGGATGGCGGGGGGACTTTCGTGGCCTTGCGGCCGGAATGCTTCGGGTGGGTACGCGGGCGGTTGGCGTCCAGCGGGACACGCTGCCGCTCCACCTCGCTACAATTGCGGGTAGCCATTGCGGGCCTCCTTGGGGCTCGTGGTGGTTAGGCGTCCGTCGTGGTCACGAGCCACGGCGGGCGCCGCTCTTCGGCGATCTGAAGTTACATCAGGGCGCCGTGCGCGGGAACTGCAGGAACAGCGCAAATCGGTTGACCGTCAAACCCTGCTAGGAGGTACGTACTTCGTGGACGGAGGATCAGATCGCAACAGACGACCTGGCGTCGGACGCGACGGCGAGAAGCGAACCGCTGGTTGCAGACAAAAGTTACAGGTATGCGCAGAGAGAGAGGACGGGCTTCGACCCAAAGCGAACCCGAGGCTGAAGTTGCGTAAGCCGAGTCTTGATTGGTTGCTTATCGCTCTATCCCTCGGCTGCGTCCTCCTGATGCTGATTTCCAGTGCCGATCCGCTGCTACCGGCCCTTCAAGGCACATTCGTTCGGGGTTTCCTCGACCAATTCAGTACCGGGAATCAGATCGCTTTTGATCTCTCCGTAGGCACTCTGGCTGGCGTCTTCGTGTACTACCTCGTCGTTCGGCTTCCTGAGTATGGGAAGCGCCGAAGGGTCCGCGCTCATCTGCGTACAACCTATGAATCTTTCAAGCGGGAATGCATCGCTGTGTACCTGAGCTGCTTTATGCAGTCATATCCAGCGGCGCTGCCCGATAGTCTTTCCGCTCAAGAAAAGTTCAAGGAATTTTTCAAGGAGCAGCACGTACCTGGCCAAACAAAATGGGACGCCGTGGCGAATGGATTGAACGACGAGCGAGTGAAACGACTTGTCGTTGAACTTGAAATTCTGATGCAGGAGATTCAGTTTGTGCTGCAATCGGTAGACGTGGACAATGAGCGAGCCTTCGGCTTTTTCAAGCGCCTGTCCCAAGTCATGTACCGAAGCAAGAACTGGACGAGCGACTACGATGACGTGAAATCGATGCTACGCTTCCTTTGGTCTCTGCATACTGGGTGGAGCTGGGTCGAAGGATATCCAGACACGGATCCGGTGGAGGATACGATAGCTTCGATATGAACCCCGCGTGTCGCGTCCCAATGGCGGCTAGTGGCATGCTGCATGATTCTTATTGAGTCCAAATAGTGATGTGCCGGACGCGCCTATTGTGCCTAGCCAACAGGAAATTAATGAAATCACCAACCAAGAGATTTGGTTTCCCAGCGCCTCGATTTACGACGCGACAGATGAGAATCGAAGTGCTTCGGTTCCATTCGATGTTCATCGAACCACGGCGGTCCTCCCGCATCCCTTTGATCTTCGTCCAGCCTGGTTTGCGCCCGGATTGTCGTTGCTTGATCAGCTTTAGCCCGTTCTCCTCGAGGTGCTGATCGTTCGCGATGGCATCACGGACGCTCTTGCCCTTGGTGCACACCACTTGAATTAGCGTTTGCATTCCGGTCCCCCTGCTTATTATTGCGGCTCGACGCTCACGTTAACCCGCCGGCGCAGTGCGCGCCCAAAGGCGCTAGTCGTGGGCCGGTCGGCGCTGAACATGTTGTGCGAGAGGCCCGCCTGCCGTGTCGGCGAATTGCTGCTGACGTAGCCCATTTTAAGGACGTTACTTTACGCGGACCCGTACGCGAATTGCAGGAACAGCGTGTAGCGCTTCACCCCGACCAGGTCACTCCCTTTCGTTTCAAGCACTTAGCGACGCGCTGAACAGAGTCACAGCCCGGAAGGGAGCGC
>CAZFTZ010000283.1:0-4100 GCA_964521875.1 uncultured Cellulomonas sp.
GCCACCGGCGTGCCGTCTACGTGGCGCAGCCGCACCAGCCACCCGGCGTAGACGCCGTCCGCCGGGACCATCCCGGTGGCGTCGGGGGCGAGGTTCGCGGTCGGGTAGCCGAGCTCCCGCCCCCGGGCGTCGCCGCGCACGACGACCCCGCGCACCCGGTGCGCGCGACCCAGCACCCGGGCCGCACCCGCGACGTCGCCGGCCGCCAGCAGCTCGCGCGCCCACGTCGACGACCAGCGCCGCCAGCGGTGCGCGGCCCGGTCCTCCTCGCCGCCGGCGTCGCCCTCGTCCGGCGGGCGCACGTCGTCGACGACGTCGACGGTGAAGCCCAGCCGCTCCCCGAGCGCCCGCATCGTCGCCAGGTCGCCCGCGTTGTCTTTGCCGAACCGCACGTCGCGCCCGACGACGACGGTCGCCGCCCCCAGCGCGTCCACGAGGTACGTCCGGACGAACTCCTCCGGCGTCTGCTGGGCGAACTCGAGGGTGTACGTGGCCAGCAGCACGCCGTCCAGCCCGGTCGCCGCCAGCAGCTCGAGCCGGTCCTCGTCGCCGGTGAGCAGCGGCGGGGCGACCCGCGGCCGGTGCACCTGCGCCGGGTGGGGGGTGAACGTGACGGCGACCGCCTTGCAGCCGGACGCGGCGGCGTCCGTGACCATGCGGCGCAGCACGTCGACGTGACCGCGGTGCACCCCGTCGAAGTTGCCGATCGTCACCACGGACGGCCCGAAGCCGGCCGGCACCTCGGCCAGATCCCGCCAGACCTGCACACGCACTCCCGTCACGTCCCCGGTGCCCTCGTCCGGCACCGACGCCCAAGCCTGCCACGTCATCCCACGACGTCACGCCGGGGCGAACACCACCACCGGCCGCAGCACGCCGTCCCGCGGCTCGAGCAGCGCGACGAGGGTGCCGTCCGGCGCGATCGCCGCGGTCGTCCCGGTCGCCTCCGCCACGCCGCCGATCGCCTTGCCGTAGCCGAGTGCGACCGTCTCGTCGCCGGACAGCTCGCGCACCGGGAAGGTCGCGCGCGCCGCGTCCGCGAGCGGCAGTACCGGCAGCGGGCGGTCGCCGGGCTCGTCGGCCAGCGCCTCGAGCGTGCGCGCGGCGTCCAGGCCGAAGCCGCCGACCCGGGTGCGCCGCAGCGCGATGAGGTGACCGCCGACCCCCAGGACCGCCCCCAGGTCGCGCGCCAGCGCCCGGACGTAGGTTCCCGACGAGCAGACGACCTCGACGTCGACGTCGAGCACCGACGTGCCGTCGAGGTCAGCGGGGCGCGTCGCGAGCACGTCGAACCGGGACACCGTCACCGGGCGCGCGACGAGCGCGACCTCCTCGCCGGCACGCACCCGCGCGTAGGCGCGCTCGCCGGCGACCTTGATCGCCGAGACCGTCGCGGGCACCTGGAGGATGTCGCCGGTCAGCGCCGCCACACCGGCCTCGACCTGCTGCCGCGTCACCGCGGAGGCGTCGGTGACGGCGAGCAGCTCGCCCTCGGCGTCGTCGGTCAGCGTGCTCGCGCCGAGCCTGACCGTCGCGGCGTACGCCTTGTCGCTGCCGGACAGGTAGGTGAGCAGCCGGGTCGCCTTGCCGATGCCGACGACGAGCACGCCGGTGGCCATCGGGTCGAGCGTGCCGGCGTGGCCGACCTTCTTCGTCGAGGCGAGCCGTCGCATCCGGGCGACGACGTCGTGGCTGGTCCAGCCGGCCGGTTTGTCGACGACGACGACGCCGTCGGCGGCCGTCGGGCGGCGGGATCCCTGCTCAGCCGGCATACCCGAGCCTCGGCGTTCCCGCCTCGTCGCCGATCCGCATCTCCGCGACGGCACCGGCGCCGCGTAGCTCCTGCAGCCTGGTCACCGCGCGGTCGCGCAACGTGAACGGGTCGATCGTGTTGACGTACACCTTGGTGCCGCCCTCGAAGCCGGCCAGCGTCGACACCCGCCACTTCAGCACGATCCGCCACGGCATCGGCTCGGTGAGGTCCGGCGGGCGGTGGTGCCACTCCTCGTTGCTCGGCGTGTGGACGCCGCTCGCGGCGTGCAGCGCGTGCACCAGGTCGGAGACGCCCCGCAGCTGCGCCTCGTCGTGCTCCCACGGGAGCTGCTCGCGGGCCGTCGAGTAGACCTCGAACGCCGGGTAGCGGTGGCCGACCCCGGCGATCGCCACCGCGTGCTCGTTGGCGGCGACCACCAGCCCGTGCTCGACGGCGACGTCGATCACCTGCGTCTGGTACAGATCGGGCTCGTCGCGCAGCCGCAGCCGCTCGTGCTCCACCTGCGGGCCGTGCTCGTCGATCGCGACGACCTGCTTGTGCAGGTGGTCGAACGACGCGCCGGCCGGGCGCAGCCAGTTCTGGAACGCGGCGACGTACAACGCGGCCGGGCGGCTGTCGTACAGGTCGCGCATGGTGTCTACCGTCATCGCCATGAACCGGTGGTGCTCGTCCGGCGTCAGGGTGCCGGAGCCGGCGAGCTGGTCGTCGTAGGCCGCTCCGTCCACCAGGTGCCGCCGGGCGACGACCACGTCGTGCGAACCGGCGAACAGGTCCACGGCCGCCCGGTGGTCCTCCGGGCTGCTCGCCAGCAGGTCCGGGTCCTGGCCGGCGGCCAGCGCCCGCGAGCGCAGCACGCCACGCACGTGCTCGGCTCCGGCCGGGTCCGCCAGGTACGCCTCCGCGCGTGCCTGCACGTCCAGGGGCACGACGAAGCCGTGGTTCGCCCGCCAGTAGTCGACCGAGAGGATCTCGAACAGGTTCGGGATGCGCCGCACCTCGGCGACGGTGGCGTCGAGGTCGGCCGCCGCCACGTGCCGGATCACCCGCGGCTGCGGGTCGAGCACCAGGCGCGCCTTCTCCGGCGGGGTCTCGCGGTAGCGAGTGGTGCAGAACGCGCACAGCGCGTCCGCCTCGCCCGGGGCGACCGGCCGGCGCTGCGCCGGGGTGCCCGGCAGGGGCCGGTGCCCCCGTCCCGGGACGGTCCACACCGTCGTGCCGGTGAGGGGCGACACCTGCTTGACGGTGCCGTCGGACAGTCGCTGCAGCGGGTGCTCGGCCACGGCGGTCAGGCCGACCGGTTCTCGTCGTCCGTCTCGTCGTCCCCGCCGGACGCCGGCCTGCGGTACGGGTCCGCCTCGCCGGCGTAGCGCGCGCCGGCGGCCAGCGCCGCCACCTCGGCGTCCTTGCGGGCCGCCGCCGCGAGCGCGTCCTCGAGGTGCTTGGCCGTCTCCGGCACCGCGTCGAGGTGGAACGCCAGCGTCGGGGTGAGCCGCAACCCGGTCGCCTTGCCGACCTCGGACCGGATCAGCCCGGTCGCGCTGGCCAGCGCCGCCGCGGACCCGGCGCGCGCCTCGTCGTCCCCGTACACCGTGTAGAAGACGTCGGCGTGCTGCAGGTCGCCGGTGACGCGGACGTCGGTCACCGTGACGAACCCGAGCCGCGGGTCCTTGATCCGGGTGTCGAGCATGCCGGCGACGACCTCCTGGATCCGGTCCGCCAACCGCCGCACCCGCGCGTTGTCCGCCATGACGACTCCTCTCCCGTGCCCGGTCGCGGGCGTGCGTCCGGCCCGGGGCGTTCCCACCCCGGGCCGGACGTCACGACCTCAGGACCGCGGCTTCTCCCGCATCTCGAACGTCTCGATGACGTCCTCGACCTGCAGGTCGTTGAACGAGCCGAGCCCGATACCGCACTCGTAGCCCTCGCGGACCTCGGTGGCGTCGTCCTTGAACCGCTTGAGCGACTCGATGGTGAGGTTGTCCCCCACCACCTTGCCGCCGCGCAGGACGCGCGCCTTCGCGTTGCGGCGGATCTCGCCGCTGCGCACCAGCGAACCGGCGATGTTGCCGAACTTCGAGGAGCGGAAGATCTCGCGCACCTCCGCGGTGCCGAGCTGCACCTCCTCGTACTCCGGCTTGAGCATGCCCTTGAGGGCCGCCTCGACGTCGTCGATCGCCTGGTAGATCACCGAGTAGAACCGCACGTCGACGCCCTCGCGCTCGGCGAGGTCCTCGACCCGCTCGGCGAACTTGACGTTGAACCCGATGATGATCGCGTTGTCGACCGTCGCCAGGTTGACGTCGTTCTGCGTGATCGCGCCGACGCC
>CAZFTZ010000284.1:0-2833 GCA_964521875.1 uncultured Cellulomonas sp.
CGCCGCGGGCGCGGAGCTGACTCGTCGGTTCGCGGGTGCCGTCGCTGACCACGCCACCGGCCGGGGTGCGAGCGGTGTCCCGGGCCAGGTCGCGAGCGGGGCGGCAGCCGCCGACGAGCACGCGGCACCGGCGCGTTGACGGTCTCCCCCACGCCGGCGGACGCCCGCGACGCCCTCGTCGCGCTGGTGCGGCGCGGCCTGGAGTGGCGGGTCGACGCGACGCGGGTGCTGCCCGCACCGGACTCGGCGCGGCACGCCGCCGTGCTGGTGCTGTTCGGCCGGCTCGACGCTCTCCCGGCCCGTGCCGAGGGGCCGGTCCCGGCCGAGCTCGACGTGCTGCTGCAACGGCGCGCGGCGACGCTTGGCCACCACCCCGGCCAGGTCTCGTTCCCCGGCGGCGGGCTGGAGCCGGGCGAGACGCCGGAGCAGGCGGCGCTCCGGGAGGCGGTCGAGGAGACCGGGCTCGACCCGTCCGGCGTCGACGTGCTCGGCACGCTGCCGGACCTGGCGCTGCCGGCGAGCAACCATCGGGTGACCCCGGTCCCGGCCTGGTGGGCGCGGCCCTCGGCGGTCGCGGCGGTCGACCACGCCGAGACGGTCGACGTGTTCCGGGTGCCGGTGGCGGACCTGCTCGACCCGGTCAACCGTGCGGTCGTCGTCCACCGCCGTGGCGGCCGGACCCTGCGCACGCCGGCGTTCGAGGTCGCCGGGGTGCTGGTCTGGGGCTTTACCGCGATGGTGCTCGACGGCCTGCTCGACGCCCTCGGCTGGACCGTGTCGTGGCCCCGCGACCGCGAGGTCACGCCATGACCCACCCGCTGCACGAGGTGGCGCCGGACGAGCGCCTGGTGCGCGACCTGCTGCGCACCCAGCACCCCGACCTCGCGGGCCTGCCGCTGCACCGCGCGGCCCACGGCTGGGACAACGTGACGTTCCGGCTGGGCGACGCGCTGGCGGTCCGGCTGCCGGCACGGACGGCCGCCGCAGCGCTCGTCGCGCACGAGCAGCGCTGGCTGCCCGTCCTGGCGCCGCGGCTGCCGGTGGCCGTCCCGGCTCCGGTGCGCGTCGGGCGGCCGGGCGCCGGCTACCCGTGGGCGTGGAGCATCGTGCCGTGGCTGCCGGGCACCGCGTCCGACGAGCTCACCCCGGCCGAGCGGGACATGTGGGCCGGCGAGCTCGCCGCTGCCCTGGCGGCGCTCCACCGCCCGGTCTCGTCGGCCACGGCTCCGGCCCGCGCCGGCGGTGCGACGTCCCCCGGCGACGAACCGCCGGTCAACCCGGTGCGCGGCGTGCCGCTGGCGGACCGCGACGCCGTCGTCGCCGCGAGGCTCGCCGCCTACGGCGGCCCGCACGCCGACGTGCTGAGGGCCGCCTGGCGCGACGGCCTCGCCGCCCCGACCTGGGACGGCCCGCCGGTGTGGCTGCACGGCGACCCGCACCCGGCGAACCTGCTCGCCGCCGACGGGCACCTCACCGCCCTCGTCGACTTCGGCGACGTCACCGCCGGCGACCCCGCGTCCGACCTCGGCACGGTGTGGGCGACCTTCACCTCGTCGGGTCGCGCGCGGTTCCGGGACGCGTACGCCGCGGCCTCGTCGTGCGGCGCGTCCGCGCGGGACGCCCTGTGGACCAGGGCCCGCGCCTGGGCGGCGGCCTTCGTCCCCGTCTTTACGGCGCATCCCGACGAGCACCCCGGCCTGGCGGCTGCCGGTGCGCACGCCGCCGCGGAGCTCGCCGCCGAGACGACCTGAGCGGCCGTTACCGCTACTGCCGCTGCCGGCCGCGCCGCACCGCCCACGTCGAGACCAGCGCGAACACCACCAGCCATCCCACGTAGTTGACGACGAGCGCCCACAGCGGGTCGGTCGGCGGGGTGGCGGCGCTGGTCTGGATCAGCTGCCCCTCCATCAGCGGATAGCGCACCAGGCCGGCGTAGCCGTACATCGGCGTCCACCGGGCGAAGCCGAGGATGCCGCCCGACAGCGGGACGAACAGGTTGCCGAAGAAGGCGAACAGCACCAGCGACGCCGCGCCGACACCGATCGCGCTCTCGCTGCGGAACAGCTGGGCCACCGTCAGCCCGTACAGCGCGAACAGCACCGCGCCGAGCCACGCGATCGCGAACGTCGCCGCCCACCGCAGCCCGGGGTCGACCGTCGCGCCGCTCACCAGGCCGGTGACGAACACCGCGCCCACCGAGGCGAACGCCACGGTCAGCGCGACGACGACCTTGGTGGCGACGAACCCGCGCGGACGCATCGGCGTCAGCGCCAGCTGGCGGCCCCAGCCCTGCATCTGCTCCACCGCGGCCGAGCCGGTGATCGACGTCGTCGCGACGCAGGCGCCGTAGGCGGCCATCGCGCACAGCACGTAGAACCGGGCGTTGCCGTGACCCACCGGGTCGTCGCCGGAGGCGAACGTCGAGCCGAACACGATGTACATCACCACCGGCAGGCCGATGGCGAACGCGATGTTCATCACGTCGCGCAGCTGGCGCACCAGGTCAATGCGCAGGTAGGTCGCGTTCACGCCTCGTCGCCTCCGGTCAGCGCGAGGAAGGCCGACTCGAGTGTCGGCGCGGTGATCTCCAGGTCGTGGCCGCCCAGCTCGGCGAGCAGCAGCAGCGCGACCTCGTCGGCCGCCGTCCCCGTCACCGTGACGCGGTCGCCCTCGCGCAGCACGTCGCGCACACCCGGCACCGCGCGCAGCCGGCCGACGACTCCGTCGGCAGCCGGCACCGTTGCGACCACCGTCCGGTCGCCGACCAGTCCGCGCAGCCGCGCAGTCGGCCCGTCGGCGAGGATCCGGCCGTGGTCGATGAGCACCGTGCGCG
>CAZFTZ010000285.1:0-11126 GCA_964521875.1 uncultured Cellulomonas sp.
GGCGCCGGCGCCGGCGGCGCCACCACCGGCGGCCGGTCGTCGCACGTGATCGTGTTCGGCAGCTCCCAGGACGCCAGCCACGGCCCCGTGGTGCCGCCGCCGTCGTTGCCGCCGAGGTCGGTGACGGTGAACTCCGACCCCGCCGGTGTGAAGTTGAACGAGCCGCAGTTGTTGATGCCGACGGCGCCGACGTTGCGCGCGTCGACGTTCCGGAACGTGGCACTGCCCGCGACGCGCGCACTGAGCACGGACGTGCCCGTCCCGTCGACCCGGATGTCACGGAAGTGCACGTTGGTGATGGAGTACAGGTCCTTCACCCCGTAGTCGGACACCAGCAGGATCGCGTTGTAGCTGTTGTCGAGGAAGTGGTCGCCCACCACCTCGACGTCCGCGGTGATCGAGCCTTCGAGCGCGTAGACCCAGATCGCGCCGAGTCCGATGTTCCAGTTGAGGTCGAGCGGACCCGCCCGCACCACGGTGTTGTCCTGCACCGAGATGGTGCCGGCGAACGGCTGGGCACCGAACCGCTGGCCCAGGTGCAGCCCGCTGCCCTCGCGGATCGGGTCGGCGACGAGGTTGTCCCGCACCACGAGGTCGGTGCCGCCGTAGAGCGCGATGCCGTTGGCGAGCGTCGGGGTCTGCACCGTGTTGTGGGCGAACACGTCACGGGCGTCCGATGTGCCGTCCGACCACATCGCCAGCGCGTCGTCGCCGGTGTTCCGCACGAACGTGTCGGTGACGCTGGAGTCGGTGACACCGGTGTGGAAGTTCAGGCCGTCGGCGATCTGGTCGACGATCTGGACACCCTCGACCGTGACGCCGCGCATCGGCCCGTCCAGCCAGATGCCCACCTTGGTGTGCTCGATGCGCAGGTCGGTGAACGACGAGCGGTTGAAGGCGCCGCCGATCCCGTTGACCTGGTCGTCGTCGATGCGCTCGCGGACGTCGCCGCGGATGGTGAACCCGGACAGGTGCACGTCGCTGCTCCCGCCGTCGGCAGCCGCCTTTCCGTAGAAGCCGACGCCGGTGTGCACCGAGCCGTCGGCCGCCGGCGAGGCGAGCGTCACCTCGTCGCCGCGCACCACCGTGTACCAGGTGCCGGCGCCGGTGATGGTCACGTCGTCCACGGTGACGTGACGGTCGACGGTGAAGGTGCCGGCCGGCAGGTAGACGCTCTCGTGGTGCCGCTTCGCCCAGGCGATCGCGGCGTCGAACGCCGCCGCGGAGTCTCGCCGGCCCGTGGGGTCGGCGCCGAAGCGCAGCACGCTGACGGAGTCCCGCGGTGCCCGGTCGGGCGCGGGGACGGCCTCGGTGTCCAGCAGATCGACGACCGTCCAGGCCGCCGGGCTGTTCCTCGGCACCGTCAGGCGCACCACGTCACCGGCCTGTGCCGTGCGCGACAGCAGCAGTCGTTGCTCGTCGTAGAAGTGGAACGGCCGGTACGGCTTGACCAGCCAGTCCGGCTCGGTGGTGCCCGGCACGCAGCCGCACTCGGTCACCCACCAGTCGGAGTGCAGCAGGCCGGCGTTCGGGTCGTTGGTGAACGGGTAGAGGTTGTAGAGCCAGGAGTACTCGCTGGTGAGCGTCATGGTGCCGGCGGCCTTGCCGCCGACGGACACCGCCAGCGGGGCGGTGATGCCCCCGCCGTCCGGCGCGTCCGGGATCGAGTACCGCACCGTGATGCCGGTGGTCCGCGCCGGGACGGTGAACTCGACCCACTGGCCGGGCAGCAGGCTCACCGCCGAACGGCCGGACGCCTCCGACGCGAGCGTGTAGGCGGTGCGGTCCGGCCCGATCACCGTGCCACTGGTCGTGGCAGCCTCCGCCTCCTGCTCGACGAACGGCACGTCGGCACCACGGTCGCCGACGAGGCTCGGGTCGAGCGCCGCCCGGGTGACCGCGGGAGCGGCGTCCGGGTGCACCGTTCCCGGCCCGCCGTGCCCGCCGCTCGCGGACGCGGGGCCCGCGGTGGCGATCGCCGTCGCGAGCGCGACGGCCGCTGCTGCTGCGATGGTCCTGGCGCGAGCGCGCCCGGAGATGGTCGTCATCGACACGTCCCTCCCGTGTGTGCCTCGTTGCACCCATGGCCCCGGAACCTGCGGCCGTGGCCGACGGTAGCGACATAGCGGACACGCGACAACCGTTCGTGCGAATCTGCCGTGCATTCATCTGGTTCTTGCGCAACAGAGCGCAAACTGTTCGCAACCCTGCGCGGTGCACGGCGAACGACGACGCAAGCGTCGGCCGGTGTCAGGGGGCGACGAAGATGCAGAACGGGTGTCCGGCCGGGTCCGCGAACACGTACAGCGGCTCGTCGGGGTCGTCGGTCCGGTCCAGCAGCAGCGTCGCGCCGAGGGCCAGTGCCCGCTTGCGCTGCCGCTCCAGCTCCTCGACGTCCGGCACGGTCGTGTCGAGGTGCAGCTGCTGCGGGATCTCGGCGGTCGGCCACGTCGAGCGGGGAAGCGCCTCGACCTGCTGGAACGCCAGGCCGAAGCCGTCGCCGCGCAGCACCAGCCAGTCGTCGCCCGCCGGGTCGGCATCCTCGTCGCCGGGCCGGTACACGAGCCCGAAGAGCTGCCGGTAGAACTCGGCGAGCGCCCGCGCGTCCGTGGTGTCCAGCACCACCTGGCGGATCCGCGGCACGGCCGCTCCGGTCTCCTCGTCAGCCATCTCCCGTCCCCTCTACAGCGTCACTCCCACCAGCACGGGCTCCGGCTGCAGCACGATGCCGAAGCGGTCTCGCACGCCCTCGCGCACCGTCCGCGCCAGCGCGAGCAGGTCGTGGGCGGACGCCCTGCCGCGGTTGGTCAGCGCGAGAACGTGCTTCGTCGACAGCGTCGCCGGGCCCGGGGCACCGAACCCGCGGGAGAAGCCGGCGTGCTCGATCAGCCACGCGGCGCTCGTCTTGACCAGCCCGTCGCCCGCCGGGAACCGCGGCGCGTCGTCGGGCAGGCCCGCCGCGGCGTCCGGGCCGAGGATCGGGTTGGTGAAGAAGGAGCCCGCGCTCCACGTGTCGTGGTCCGCGTCGTCGAGCAGCATGCCCTTGCGCCCCCGCAGCTCGAGGACGGCGGCGCGCACGTCGAGCAGCGGCGCGCGCTCCCCCACGGCGATGCCGAGCGTGCGGGCCAGCTCGGGATAGGCGACCTTCGCCGAATGGCTGCCCTGGCGGAGCTGGAACGCGACGTCGAGCACCACGTAGCGGGGGGTGGGTCGCCACGGCGCGCGCGGATCGTCGTCGGACGCCCGCATCGAGCGCTTGAGCAGCGAGGTGCGGTACCCGAAGGCGAGGTCGGACAGCGCCAGGGTGCGGATCCGCGCCCGGTCGCGGTCCCAGACCCGGACCGAGGAGATCGTCTGGGCGACCTCCTGGCCGTAGGCGCCGACGTTCTGCACCGGCGTCGCACCGGTGGAGCCGGGGACGCCGGACAGCGCCTCCAGCCCGTACAGCCGGTTGCTCGTCGCCTCCTCGACCACCGCGTCCCACGGCGTGCCCGCGGGCACCTGGTACGTGACGCCGGCGCAGGCGGAGTGGTCCGGCACGTCGATGCCGGTGCGAGTGTCGCGCACGACGACCCCGGCGAACCCCTCGTCGGACACGAGCACGTTGGAGCCGCCGCCGAGCACCAGCAGCGGCTCGCCCTCCTCGTCGGCGGTGCGCACCGCGTCGACCAGCTCCGCCTCGGTGGTCGTCTCGACGTACCGGGCGGCCGGGCCGCCGACGCGCAGGGTCGTCAGGGCGGCGAGCGGGGGTGCGGCGGTGGCGGCGGTCACGCGTCCAGGGTAGGCCGGGGCGCCGACAGCGACCGTCCGACGAGAGTGTGGCGGCTACTCGCCCAGGCTCTGCCCGAGCACCGTGAGCACCGCGTTGCGGGCGTCGGCGCCGCGCTGCCCGCGCCGGTCGGCCAGCAGCTCGACGAGCTGCTCCACCACCAGGTCGAGGGCCGCGCGGGAGGTGTGCACCAGCTCGTCGCGGAAGCTGCCGACCACCGGCGGCACGACGAGCGCGGTGTGGGCGAGCCCGACGAGCGGGGCGTTGGCGAACGACGTGATCGCCAGCACCCGGGCGCCGGCGTCGCGCGCCGCCGAGGCGGCCGCCAGCGTCGAGCGGCTGGCCCCGGAGCCGGAGACCGCCAGGCACACCGACCCCGGCGTGAGCTGCCGGGCGGCGATCTGCTGGGCGAGGGTGTCCGGCAGGTACTCGCACGGTCGGCCCGCCGAGCCGAGGCGCATCGCGACGTCGAGGCCGAGCGGCGTCGAGAGCCCGCTTGCGGCGACGACCACCCGGTCGGCCTCGTCGAGCGCGGTGACGAAGTCGGCGAGCGACTCCTCGGTCAATGCGGCGGTGATCCGGGGGACGTTGCGCCCGAACTCGTCGATCTTCGCGCGCAGCGCGCCCACCAGGGTGCCGTCGCCGGCGGCGGGCACGGGCGCCGGGGTGAACGCCAGCTCGCGGGCGACCGCGACGCGCAGCTGCGGGTAGCCGTCGTAGCCGAGCGTGCGCGCGGTGCGGACCACCGAGGCGCGGCCCACCCCGACGAGGTCGGCGAGCTGCTGCGCCGTGCACTCGACCGAGCCGGTGAGGTCCGCCGCGATCGCGTCCGCGACGCGCCGCTCGCTGGGCTGCAGCGAGGGCGCCAGCGCGGCGATGCGCACGGACGGCGGGGCGTCAGTCGGTCCGGTCCAGGACACGTGTGCGGGCCCCTCTCGTGATGCGGCGGCGGATCGCCCCGGAGACAGCGTCGATCGCCATCGTCACGACGACGACCACGACGATGAGCACCCCGACGGCGTCCCACTGACGGTACTGGGTGTACCCGGTCAGCAGGTCGCCGACGCCGCCGACCCCGATGAGCCCGAGGATCGCCGAGGTGCGGACGTTGATCTCGAACCGGTAGAGCGCCAGCGACATCAGTTCCGGTGCGGCGGCGGGCCACAGCCCCCAGCGCGCCACCTCGAGCAGGTTGCCGCCCGCGGCGCGCACGCCCTCGTCGACGCCGCTCGGCACCGCCTCGATCGTCTCGTACGTCCACTTGCCGTGCGTGCCGACGCCGCCGATCGCCAGCGCCAGCGCCCCGGTGAACGGGGTGAGCCCGGTGACCGTGAGGATGATGATCGCGATGATCACCTCCGGCACGGCGCGCAGCACGGCGAACAGGCCGCGCAGCGGCAGCCGCAGCCAGATCGGCCCGACGCCGGCCGCCGCCGGGATGCCGAGCACGGTCGAGACGACCACGCCGAGCAGCGCG
The DNA here is from genome assembly GCA_964521875.1 of uncultured Cellulomonas sp. Classification (GTDB taxonomy): domain Bacteria; phylum Actinomycetota; class Actinomycetes; order Actinomycetales; family Cellulomonadaceae; genus Cellulomonas. Next base: position 5,247 of record CAZFTZ010000285.1, read on the forward strand.
CCGACCCACGCCATCTGCACCGACACCCAGGTCTGCTGCAGCGCGTAGGGCAGCTTGCGCCAGTCGGGGTGGGCGAACATCAGGTCGAGGTAGTGGCCCAGGGCGCCCGGCAGGTCGGCCAGGTCGGACCAGCCGATCCTCAGGTGCAGCACCGCGGCGAGCACGACGAGCCCGGTGACCAGCTGCGCCGCCCGGACGGCGAGCCGCCGCGGGCGGGCGGGGACGGCGACGACGCGGGGCGGGGCGGCGAGCGTGGCGATGCTCATCGAAGCCTCTTGCGCAGCACGTTCGAGGCGACCTCGATGGCGATGACGACGACGAGGATCTCCAGGATGATCGCCGACAGCGCGCCGTACCGGTAGAAGCCGCGCACCTCGTCGATCAGCCGGCCGATGCCGCCGGCACCGACCAGCCCGAGCACAGCGGAGATGCGCACGTTGAGCTCGAGGGAGTACAGCACCTGGCTGGCGTAGGCCGGCCAGGTCTGCGGCGCCGCGGTCAGCCGGTTGACCTGGCCCTGCGTGCCGCCGGCGGCGTACCCGGCCTCCATGTAGGAGGCGTCCGACGAGTCGATCGCCTCGGACACCAGCTTGACGACGACGCCGAGGTCGAACAGCACGAGCGTCAGCACGCCGGGCAGCGCCCCGACGCCGATCATCGCGACGAGCAAGGTCGCGTAGACGAGGTCAGGGATGGCGCGCACCACGTTGAGCACGCCGCGGACCGCGCGGCGTGCCGGGCCGGGGTTCGTCGGGCGCGCCGCCCACATCGACAGCGGCAGCGCGAGCACGGCGGACGCCGCCGCGCCGACGACCGCCATCTCGAGGGTCTCGAGCAGCGGCTTCCAGGTCCGCGGCAGGATCGAGAAGTCCGGCTGGAACAGCTGACCGATCCGGTGCGCGCCGTTGTGCCAGTTCTTGGCGATCGCGGCCAGGTCGATGCGGATGCCGCCGAGCGCGGGCGTCACGGTGACCGCGGTGATCGCCAGGACGACGACGACGACCGCGACGACCTTCGGCCAGGAGCGTGGCCGCGGCGGCACCGGCAGCGCGGTCACGACGAGGTCTCCAGCGTGTCGCGCGCCTGGATCGGCCGTCCGTAGATCTCCTCGAACACCGCGTCGTCGGCCGAGGCAGCCGGGCCGTCGTAGACCAGCTCGCCGGCGCGCAGGCCGACCATCCGCGTCGTGTACTGCCGCGCCAGGTCCATCAGGTGCAGGTTGACCAGCACCGTCAGTCCGCGCTCGGTGTTGATCCGGCGCAGGTCGCTCATCACGGCGTGGGCGGTCGGCGGGTCCAGGCTGGCGACGGGCTCGTCGGCCAGCATGACGCGCGGCTGCTGCGACAGCGCGCGGGCGATCGCGACGCGCTGCTTCTGGCCGCCGGACAGCGCTCCCGCGCGACCCCACACCTTCTCCAGCATGCCGACGGAGTCCAGCGCGCCCATGACGATCTCGCGGTCCTCGCGGCCGGCGACGCCGAGCAGCGTCTTCCAGGTCGGGGTGTGCGAGAACCGCCCGACGAGCACGTTGTGGTAGACGCTCGCCCGGTCGGCGAGGTTGAACCCCTGGAAGATCATCCCGACGCTGCCGCGCAGCCGGCGCAACCGCCGGCCCCGCAGCTCGTTGACGGTGTACGGCCCCACCTCGACGGTGCCCGAGGTCGCGGGCACCAGCCCGTTGACGGTGCGGATCATCGTCGACTTGCCGGAGCCGGACAGCCCGACGACGGCGACCATCTCCCCCGGCTCGACCGACAGCGAGACACCGCGCAGCCCGACGGTGCCGTTGGGGTACCGCACCGTGACGTCGGTGAGGCGGATGGGCCATGGCCCGGAGCCGGCCGACGCCGACTCCGGGCCACGCACCACCGGGCTGTGGGTCACTGACCCGAGAACCGCTTGTTGACCTGGCGGGCGACCTCGATCGCGTCGGGGTCGGCCGGCACCCACGCCGTCTGGTCGAAGATGTTCGCCAGCGTGTCGGGGTCAACCTTGTCGTAGCCGGCCATCAGGTCGGTGATCTTGTCGCGCAGGTCGGAGGGCAGGTCCGGTCCGAGCACGACGCCACCGTTCGGGTACATCTCCGACAGGCCGAAGACGACGACCTTGTCACCGAGGTCGGGCACCTCGGTCGCGTCGATCGCGGAGCGGGCGTCCCAGTACGCGAAGCCGACCTCCGCGTCGCCGTTGTAGACCGCCATGACCAGATTGTCGTTGCCCGTCACCGGAACCTGCTCCAGGTCGTCGACGTTCACGCCCTGCGCCTCGAGCGCCAGCACGGGCAGCTGGTAGCCGGCCGGGGAGGTCGTGTTGCCGAACGCGACCTTGGTACCGGGCGTGATCTTGGCCAGCGCATCGACCGCGACCGGGCCGACGCCGGTGTTCGTGTCGCCGTCGGCGACGCCGTTGCAGTACAGATAGCTGGCGCCGTTGGCGGCGTAGGTCGCCTTGACGGGGGTGTCGGTGCAGTACTTCGAGGCGTTGTCGACGCTGGTGAAGAACTCCGAGGCGTACGACGAGGCGCCGAAGCGCTGGTCCTGCAGCACCGGGAAGGCGCCGCACTGGTCCTGCGCGGCGGCCAGCGAGCCGGCGTCGGCGATCGCGATCTGCGCCTGGCCGGCGCACACCGCCTCGACCGCCGCCTGGTAGTCCTTCGTCACCACGCCGGTGACGGTGACGCCGAGCTGGTCCGAGAGGTAGTCGGTCAGCGGCTTGGCGGAGGTGACCAGGTCGTTGACCTGCTCGTTGGGGATGAGCGCGAGGGTGAGCTCCGAGGGCCAGGCCTCGGTGGTCGGCGCGGCCGACGTCGGGGCGTCCCCGGCGGTCGACGGGGACGCGTCGCCGGTACCGCCGGAGCTACACGCCGCCAGGGCGACGACTGCGAGGGCGAGGACGCCCGGCGCGAGCAGGGTCTTGCGCATGTCAGTCATGCCTTTCCGTGGAGGTGGTCGACGTCGGCGGGCACCGACGGTCCTGGAGCCGCTGAGGTCGCGGCCCACGTCGTGATCTCGCCGTAGAGGTCGGCGAGGGTGGCGCCGCGCATCGTCGGGTGCACGTCCGCCCGGGCGTACCGGGCGCCGACGAGCGCGGTGGCGGCGCCGAGCTCGTCGGCCGCCGCGAGGTCGTACTCCCAGATGTCCCCGACAGCCAGCACCGGGCCGTCGGCGAGGTACCCGGCGACCACGGCGGCGAGGCCGGCCGGCTTGCCGACGGTGAAGTGGTGCTCGTCGACGTGCTCGCCGGCGCCGGCCGCGGCCAGCACGCGCTCGACACCGGTTTCGGGCGCGTTCGTCGCCAGCACCACCCGGGCGTGGCCGCCCAGCTCCGCGAGGAAGTCCGCGAGCCCGGGCGGCGTGGCGACCGGGGCCGCCTCGGTGCCGAGGCTCAGCCGGCTGGCGAGGTAGGCGGAGCCGAACAGACCCTCGTCCACCCCGTGCGCCAGGGCCACCTGGCGCACCGCGTCGTAGCCGTCGAGGTAGGTGCCGTCGCCGGCGTCGACCTGGTCGAGCGCCGCGAGGGTCGCCGTGACGATCCCCTCGTCCCCGGCGGCTGCGGCGACGTGCCGCGCGTAGGCCAGCACGGGCCCGCGCCCGGACGCCAGGGTGCCGTCGAAGTCGAAGACGACGGTGGGACGCCGCATCTGCCCGCCTTTCCGTGGACGATGCGGCCACAGTAGGGCGATCAGGTGGCCGGATGGGCCACGGCTGGGTTAATTCTTGGTGACGGACTCCTCGCGCAGCGGCGCGGCCGCGCGCACGACGAGCAGCCCGAGCAGCACCGGCACGCAGATCGTCAGCAGAGCGTGGCGGTAGCCCAGATGCTGGGCGAGGAAGCCGAGCACCGGCGGCCCGGCGAGAAACGCCGCGTAGCCGATCGTCGACACCACCGCCACCCGCTGAGCGGCGTGCAGCGGGTCGTCGGACGCCGCGCTCATGCCGACCGGGAAGCCCACCGCCGCACCGGCCCCCCACACCAGCACGCCGGCCAGCGCGACCGGCAAAGGCCCGGCGAGGCCGAACACGAGCAGGCCGACGATCGAGAGCACCGCGCACAGCCGCAGCACCGCCACCCGGCCGAACCAGTCGAGGAGCGCGGTGGCGACGAAGCGCATCCCCGTCATCGCGGCGACGAACAGCCACAGGCCGAGCGCACCGATCGCGTCCGACGTCGCCCAGCCGTCGACGACCGACAGGCTGACCCAGTCGTTCGCGGAGCCCTCGGTCAGCGCGGCGGCCAGCACGACGAGGCCGACGAGCAGCGTGCGCGAGTCGCCCCAGGCCGCGAGCGCCCCGCGGGCGCCGCGATGGGCGACCGCGCCGTCGGCGGCGACGTGACGCGGCTCCTCGGCCCGCGGCAGGAAGCCCGTGACGGACCACAGCAGCCCGACGAACGAGACGGCGAGGGCGACCGGCAGGTGGACGGTGATCGACACGTGCGCCGCGGCGACCAGCGCGGACACTGCCGCCGCGACGACGGTGCCGAGCGAGAACCCGGCGTGGTAGCGCGGCATCACGGTGCGGCCGAGTCGTTGCTCGACGGCGGCGCCCTCGATGTTCATCGCGGCGTCCCACACCGCGGTGCCGACCCCGTAGACCGCCAGCCCGAGGACCGTCCCGACGGCGCTGCCCGACCCCGCGAACACGCCCGCGACCGACAGCCCGCCGGCGTTGAGCAGTGCGGCCCATCGCACCGTCGCCCTGGTGCCGAGCCGCTCGACGACCAGCCCCGACAGCGGCAGCGCCGCGACCGAGGCGATCGCCCCGGTGAACAGCAGCAGCCCCATCTGGTCCTTGCGCAGTCCGAGCCCGTCCTGCACGGCCGGCAGCCGGGAGGCCCACGAGGCGAAGTTGAACCCCGACAGCGCGAAGCAGACGAAGACGCCGAGCGAGGCGCGCCGCAGGCGGGTGGCGTCGACGGTGGCGGCGCCGCCGGTGGGCGTGGTCATCGCAGCTCCGGTCGTCGTGCGGGCGTCCCTACCAGAGTCTCCACCGGCACCGGCCGGGGCACCGCGGGTTCGGTCACCACAAGGCGCCGGCGACGCCGACCAGGGCAGAGGGTGCGGGACAGGAGGGCTGGCGTATCGAATCGATTCGACGGTCGACGCTACCAGAAGGTCGGAACGTTTCGAGGGTTCGTGCCATCCTTGTCCGCACACACCGGCCGGCGTCCCGCCGGGTGCGGTCGTCCGACGAGAGGGGGGCTCGTGTCGCAGCAGCGCCCGACCCTCGCCGACGTCGCCGCGGCCGCCGGGGTCTCGGTGTCCACGGCCTCGCTCGCGTTCTCCGGCGCCGGCCCCATCGCCGCCGCCACGCGCGAGCGCGTGCTGGCCACTGCTGCCGAGCTCGGCTACTCCGGCCCCAACCCGCTCGGCCGGCAGCTGCGGCGCGGACGCTCCGGCATCGTCGGCGTCGTCGTCGGCGACGCGCTCAAGCGCTCGTTCCGCGACCCGGTCTCGGTGCAGGTGCTCGACGGCATCACCTCGACGCTGGGCCCGCTGGGGCTCGGCGTGCTGCTGATCCCCGGCTACCAGGACGTCGGCGGGCCGGAGGTCGACCCGCTGGTCGAGTCGGCGGCGATGGACGTCGCGATCATGCTCTGGGGCGGCACGCTCGACGAGCGCGTGCTGTCGGCGCTGCGCCGCCGCAACATCCCCACCGTCCAGATCGAGGGCCGGCGCGAGCCGGGCCTGTCGGTGGTCGGCATCGCCGACCGGCAGGGCCTCGCCGAGGTGACGCGCATGCTGCTCGGGCTCGGCCACACCAAGATCGCCACCGTGACGCTGCCGTTCGCGGGCGACGGTGTGACCGGCCTGGTCGACGAGGCCCGGATGGGCGCCCTGCGCTGGGATCTGACGCGCCGCCGGCTCGCGGGGTTGCGGGG
>CAZFTZ010000286.1:0-4037 GCA_964521875.1 uncultured Cellulomonas sp.
CTGCGCGGCCGGCCCGACGAGCGCCTCGACGCGCTCGCGCATCTCCGCGGCGGCTTTGGTGGTGACGGTGATGGCGAGGATCTCCCCCGGGCGCGCGCGCCTGGTCGCCAGCAGGTGCGCGATGCGGTGGGTGAGCACGCGTGTCTTGCCCGAGCCGGCGCCCGCGACGATGAGCAGCGGCCCACCGTGGTGCAGCACCGCCTGACGCTGCTGCGGGTTGAGGCCGACGAGCAGCGCGTCGGGGTCGCCGAACCGGGACGGCGCGGGCTCCGGTTCCTCGTCGCGCGGGGGCACGACGAGCGGCAGGCCGGACGGGTCCCCGGAATGCGGCGCGTGGGTGGCGGGAAGGTGCTCGAACAGCGACGTCATGGCCCTCTCAGGGTAGGCGAGCCCGGCGACAGAGACCGCCACGGACTGCCGCCCACGCCTCAGCTCACGACGAGCCCGACGACCCACGCGACGGCGACGATCAGTGCCCCGGCCAGCTCGATGACGATGGTGATCCCCGACGCCTTCGTCGCGCGCCACGTCGACGCCCAGGCCGTCGTCGTCGCCCGCAGCCGCAGCCGTTCGGCGACGAAGACGCCGAGCACGAACCCGAGGAACACCCCGACGATCGGCACGACGAAGAACCCGACGACCGCCGCGAGCGAGCCCCACAGCATCGTCGAACGCGGCACGCCGCCGCGCTCCAGGTAGCGGCCCGCGACCAGGTACTTCACCACCTGCGCCGCGACGGTGACGACGAAGGCGATCGCCGCGACGGTCCACCCGGCGGTGCCCCGCACGATCAGCCCCCAGCACAGCACCGCGCCGCCGACGAGGAACGCCCCGGGCAGGATCTGCACCACGACGCCGGCCAGCCCGACGACGACCGCGATCCCCACGAGCCAGTTCAGCTCGTTGCCCCAGTCGATCACCGTCGCCTCTCCCCTGCCGATCTCCTGAGCTTTCCGGGGTGAATCACCCCAGGAACGTCAGGAAAGCCGCCGGCTCGGCACCAGTCAGTGCCAGATCGTGGCGACCCCGACGGTGACCACGGTCAGGCCCGCAACCGCGCCGATGAGCGTCTTGCCGACCTTGTCCGGCTTGGCATGCGCGAACCACACCAGCCCGGTGACCGCCAGCGACAGGACGATCTTCGTCGCGATCCAGGCCGGGGCCGGCTTGTGGTCGGAGTCCAGCCAGACGTACTGCACCAGCACCATGAGGATGCCGGTCACCAGCGCGGTGAGGGCGGCGTGGAACGCACCGGCGTACAGCGACCCGCTGCGCAGCCCGACGATCGCGGCGCCCAGGACGATGGCCCAGCCGATCATGTGCAGGAACAGCAGGACGTGCAGGAACACCGTCATGCCCGCAGCCTACGTGCGGCACCCGCCGCCGGCCCGGCACGCGCCGCCGCTCGTCGGACGCCCGCGGGGCAGGCCCCTACAGCACGCGGGCCAGCGCGTTGGCCTCGGCGATCGCGTCCAGCGCCCGACGAGCGCGCACCGCGTCGCCGACGACGTGGAAGGCAATGCCGCGCTCGGCGCAGTGCTTGGCGAGCACCGTGTGGTCGTCGGGCCGCGAGCCCACCGCCATCACCACCGTGTCGCACGGGATCTCGCGCGTGACGCCCTCCTGCTCGACGACGACCACGCCGGTCTTCACCGCGACCACCGTGGTCCCCGTCAGCTGCTCGACGGCTTCGTCGGCCAGCGCCTCCATCACGCAGATCCTGCGGAGCTGACCCAGGTCGGCGCCCACCTCGTCGGCCATCTCGACGACCGTGACCGGCACGCCGCGCTCGGCGAGGTACTCCGCCGCCTCGAGCCCGACGAGGCCGCCGCCGACGATCACCGCGGCACCGTGCACGTGCGCCCGCCCGGTGAGCACCTCGATCGCGTCCGTGACGTTCTCGCGGTCGCCGCCGGGGATCGACGGGTGGATCGGGACGGCGCCGGTCGCGTCGACGACGACGTCCGGCGCGATGAGGTCGACCAGTGCCGGGGTCACGCGCGTGCCGTAGCGGATCTCGACGCCCGCAGCCTCGACCTGTACCGCACGCGAGCGCGCCGCCTGCGACATCTCCTGCTTGCGAGGCGCGTGACCGGCGACCTCGAACTGCCCGCCCAGGTGGTAGCTCGCCTCGACCAGCACCGGCTTGTGGCCACGCTCGGCGAGCACGATCGCTGCCTCCATGCCGGCCATCCCGCCGCCCGCGACGAGCACGCGCAGCGGGTGCTCCGCCGGCGCCGGCGCGCCCTCGACCTCGCGGCCGACCATCGGGTTGCGCAGGCAGGTGATCGAGCCGAACGCGGGGTCGGTGTAGCGGTCGAAGCAGCCCTGGTCGCACGCGACGCAGGCGACGATGTCGTCGGCCCGGTTCGCGGCCGCCTTGGCGACGAACTCCGGGTCCGCGATCTGGCCGCGGCCGACGACGACCATGTCCGCCTTGCCGGAGGCGATGATCTCCTCGGCCTGGTCCGGGGCGTTGATGCGCCCGACGGCGATCGTCACCATGCCGGTGCCGCGGCGGATCCGTCCGGCGTTCTCGACGTTGAAGCCGCGCGGCAGGTCGATCGGCGGCACCTCGTACTTGATGGCGGAGGTGACGATGTTCCCGCGCGAGACGTCGAGCGCGTCGACGCCCGCCTCGCCGGCGGCCTTCGAGAACTCGATGACGTCGTCGACCGTCAGGCCGCCGGGCAGCTCGTCGTCCTGGGCGTCGATCCGCATCAGCAGCGGCATGCCGTCAGGGATCGCGTCACGGATCGCCCGGATCGCCGCCAGCGGGTAGCGGGCGCGGTTGGCGAACGAGCCGCCGAACTCGTCGTCCCGCTGGTTGAGCGCCGGGGAGAGGAAGGCGTGCGGCGAGTAGTTGTGGGCGCAGTGGAACTCGACGGCATCGAAGCCGGCGCGCACCGCGCGCTCGGCGGCCTCGCCCCAGGCGTCGACCACCTCGGCGATCGTCGCGGCCGACGAACCCGGCACCGCCGCGCCGCCGGGCAGCGGGACGCCGCTCGGCGAGATCAGCTCGAGGCGCTCGGGGTCGAAGCCCCACGCGGCGAGCCCGCCCTGCCACAGCTGGACCGCGGCGCGTCCACCGGCGGCGTGGATCGCGTCGGTGAACCGCCGCAGCCCGGGGACGAACTCGTCGGACGAGATGTTGAGGAAGCTGCGCGGCGCGCTCGGCGCGTGGACGGAGCAGCACTCGGTGACGTTGAGACCGCAGCCGCCCTCGACGCGCGCGACGTGGTAGGCGATCAGCCGGTCGGTGACGTAGCCACCGTCGGCGACGAAGCCCGTGGCCGTCGCCGGGAAGACGACGCGATTCTTCAGCTCCAGCCCACGCAGGGTGATCGGGGCGAGCAGGTGGTCGTACGGCATCTCGGCTCCTTCGTCGCCGGCCGGTCCCCGTGGTGCGGGACGCGAGGCGGACGGCCCTGTCCGCCTCCTGCCATCGTCACGCCGCAGGTGGACCGGGCGGGAGGGACCTACGGGCCGATGTGCCCGCTCAGCCGCAGACGGCCGTGACGTCCGCCGGGGTGAAGGGCTCGACGCCGGTCTCGCGGGTGCGCGTCGGCTCCGGCGAGGCGGCGGGCGACGAGGCGGCGGCCGCCGCCGTGGAGGTCGAGGACGATGGGTCGCCCGCCGAGGGCGGCCGGGCCCCCGGCGCGCCGCTGAGCGACCCGTCCGCCTGCGTGATGGGCAGGTCGGCGGCGAGGTTGGCCCACACGTCTGCCGCGGCCGGCGCCCAGACCAGCCGGTTGCCGTTCTCCGGCGCCTCCTGGGTGGGCAGCGTCGTCAGCGTGATGTCGCTCGCCTCGATGGACCGCAGGCTGTAGGCCAGCCCGACCATGCCGGCGAGGTCGAGCCGGTCGTCCACCGTGAGCGACGACGTCGCCGCCTGTAGGAAGGCGGTGAGCTTCGCGGGGTTCGCCAGCACGTCGGCCGAGAGCACCTTGCCGGCGATGGCCGCCACCAGTCGCTGCTGGTTGCCGATGCGCGCCAGGTCGCCGCCGTTGCCGATGTTCCCGTGGCGCGCCCGCGCG
>CAZFTZ010000287.1:0-6239 GCA_964521875.1 uncultured Cellulomonas sp.
GGCCGCTACCCGATCGAGCTGCCGCCCGACGACCGGCTGGGCAAGAACCTCCTGGAACAGGCGGCGCTGCCGCTCGGGGAGCCGCAGGACGGCCTGCTGCACCTGCTGCCGGGCGCCGGCGGCGCGAGCGCCCTCGAGCGCCCGTGACCGGGACGCAGGGCACGGCGGGCGCGCCGGCACGGAGCGACGGCCCGCTCACCTACGCGAGCGCCGGCGTCGACACCGAAGCCGGCGACAAGGCCGTCGAGCTGATGAAGGACGCCGTGCGCGCGACGCACGGCCCACAGGTGCTCGGGGGAGTCGGCGGGTTCGCCGGCCTCTACGACGCCAGTGCCCTCACCGCCTACCGCCGCCCGCTGCTCGCCACCTCGACCGACGGCGTCGGCACCAAGGTGGCGATCGCGCAGGCGCTGGACGTCCACGACACCATCGGCTTCGACCTGGTCGGCATGGTGGTGGACGACATCGTCGTCGTCGGCGCGAAGCCGCTGTTCATGACCGACTACGTCGCGTGCGGCCGGGTGGTGCCGGAGCGGATCGCCGCGATCGTCCGCGGCATCGCGGCGGCGTGCCAGGTGGCGGGCTGCGCGCTCGTCGGCGGCGAGACCGCGGAGCATCCCGGCCTGCTCGCGCCCGACGAGTACGACGTGGCCGGTGCCGCGACCGGTCTGGTGGAGGCGGACGAGGTGCTGGGCCCGGACCGGGTGCGTCCCGGCGACGTGCTGATCGCGCTGGCGTCGAGCGGCCTGCACTCGAACGGTTACTCGCTGGTGCGTCGCGCCGTGGCGCAGGCCGGCTGGGCGCTGGACCGCCACGTGGACGAGTTCGGCCGTACCCTCGGCGAGGAGCTGCTGGAGCCCACCCGCGTCTACGCCGCGGACTGCCTGACGCTCGTCGACCGGGCGGCCGGCGGCGTCCACGCGTTCAGCCACGTGACGGGCGGCGGGCTGGCCGCCAACCTCGCGCGCGTGCTGCCCCCCGGGCTGGTCGGCGAGGTCGACCGTGGGTCGTGGTCGGTGCCGCCGGTGTTCACGCTGGTGCAGCGCCTGGGCGGCGTGCCGTGGACCGACCTGGAGGCGACGATCAACCTGGGCGTCGGGATGGTGGCGGTGACGTCACCCGAGGCCGCGGACGGCGTGCTGGTGCATGCGGCGGAACTCGGTCTGCCGGCGTGGACGCTCGGCACGGTGCGGCCGCTCGGCGCGCACGACGAGCCCGCCGGCCTGGTCAGCGGGACCAAGGGCGTGCACGGCGGCGCCGTGCACCTCACGGGCAGCTACCGGTGACCCCGGTTCAGCTCTCCTCGTCGTCCTCGTCGACCCAGGAGTTCCAGGGTTCGTCGTCGGACTCGTCCGGAGGGGTGTCGGTGACGACATCGTGGTGGCTCCGCGACGCGAGCTCTGCCTCGAGAGCCCGGTAGTCGGTCGTCGGGCTCATGTACTTGAGCTCGCGTGCGACCTTCGTCTGCTTTGCCTTCTGACGGCCGCGCCCCATGGCATCGACCCCCTCTGACGTGGAAGCGGGGCGGCTCCGTGCTCACACGTGCGGCCCCGGGGTGCTGTTGTGCGTCTCTTCGCAGGGCAACGGTACATGGTCCGCGATCATTCCGACCACCGGCGCCGGGCCGCCGCCGGTGCCTCTGCCGTGGCCAGGACCTCGGTCCCGGTCGTGAAGGCGGTGACCCGCGTCTCACCATGCGGGACCGCGACACGCCCGTGGGGGATTTTCCGTGAGTTCGGTCACGTTACGGGTGAGATGTACCGTAAAGGACGTTGTAGGCAAGGTCGCCCGACCTGAGGGCGTACCGACCGATTTGTCGTCCTCGCGTCGATTGTGCGAGCCTGACGGTCGGTCGTCTCCCGGGACGGTCGAGACGCAAGTCAGCGTGCGCGGGGGTAGCCGCGCTCGGTTGTCGCACCGTGGAGGTTCGTCAATGTCCCCATCGCCCGTCCAGCCGGAGAACCTGCTGACGCCGTCCGAGGTCGCCACCCTGTTCCGGGTCGACCCCAAGACCGTGACGCGGTGGGCCAGGGCAGGCAAGCTCTCGTCGATCCGGACACTCGGCGGCCACCGCCGCTACAAGGAGTCCGAAGTGCGCGAGCTCCTCGACGGCCTTCCGCAGCAGCGCCAGGCCGACTGACCCGAGGTCCCGGCGCGTCAGCGCCGGGCTAGCCGGCCGATGACGCCGGCCACCGCCGCGGCGAGCCCTGCCGCGGCCACAGCCAGCACCACGCGCGCGCGAGTGCGATCGGCGGGATCCGCCGCAGGGTCGGCCGCGTCGTGCACCATCCGACGGCCGCGGTCCACCGCGGCCGTCATGCGCGTCTTGGGGTCGAACCAGCCGGTGAGCTCGTCGACCGTCGCCGCCAGCTCGTCGCGCGCGGCGCGGACGTCCGCCTCGAGGCGCGACAGCTTGTCGGTGGGTGCGGTGGCGTCCATCAGTGCAGCCCTCCCTTGACCGCCGCGACGTCCTCGCGCAGGTTCTCCAGCGCCCGCTCCGGCTTGGCCGGGGTGCTCCGCCTCAGCTGGGCACGGCCGGCGAGGACGAGGATCGCGGTGACGGCGAGCATGACGACGAACACGATGAGCGCCGCGAGCCAGGCGGGCAGGGCGACGGCGATCGCGAGGATGACCGTCGCGATGCCGACGGCGAACGTGTAGGCGGCGAGCACGCCCGCCGCCACGAACAGTCCCGAGCCGATGCCGGCACGCTTGGCCTTGGCGGCCAGCTCCTCCTTGGCCAGCTCGACCTCGGCGCGCACCAGGCGCGAGGTCTGCTCCGAGAGGTCGCTGACCAGCTTGCCGAGCGAGCGGGTGTCGCCCGGAACAGCCCCGTTGGTGGCCATCGCCGAAGGCCCTTCGTCGTCGGACGTACCTGGACCCCCCAGTGTGGTGGTCGGCGAGTCCGCGCGCACTAGCGCGCGGAGCGAAACACCCTGGTCAGTCCTCCCAAGGGTGTACCTGCTCACCCGCCGGGTGGTTGGGGACGGGCATGGGGATCTCGGGCATGTCGGTCAGGTCGAGGGGCATGAACGTGCAGGGCTCCTCGATCATGTGCGACGAAGCCTGGTTCGGCATGGCCTGTGCGGTTGTGGCGCTCACGGTTGCGCTTCCCTCGGGTGACGGTGTCAGGGCGTGCCCCCTGACACATCGACCAGCCTAGGTCGATCCATGAGGGGACGGCGGGACGATGGGCCCGAACACGTGGAGGACGTCACGAAACGCGAAGGCCCCACCCGTGGGTGGGGCCTTGCGAGGTGGCTCCGACCGGCGTCGATCCGGTGACCTCACGATTTTCAGTCGTGCGCTCTACCAACTGAGCTACAGAGCCCGGGACGATCATGTCGATCGAGCGACCCCGACGGGACTTGAACCCGCGACCTCCGCCGTGACAGGGCGGCGCGCTAACCAACTGCGCTACGGGGCCTCGTGATGAAGCCTTGTGCACGAATCCGTACCCCCAACGGGATTCGAACCCGTGCTACCGCCGTGAAAGGGCGGGGTCCTAGGCCGCTAGACGATGGGGGCTCACGCCCCTGACGACGAGGCGCCGGAAGACCGGAGACGATCATACGGGTCAGCCCCCGAACCTCCAAAGCGGGATGATGACCAGGTGTTCCAGATGCCGCTGGAGGAGTTCGAGGACGCCGTCCGGGACGCGCTCGACGAGATCCCGGACGAGCTCGCCGCGCTGATGGACGACGTCGTGGTGCTGGTCGAGGACGACGCACCGGCCGACGACCCCGAGCTGCTCGGCCTCTACGAGGGCACCCCGCTGACCGAGCGGACCGGCTGGTGGGCCGCCGGCTCGCTGCCGGACCGGATCACGATCTTCCGCAACCCGACGCTCGCCGTGTGCGAGGACCGCGACGAGGTGGTCGACGAGGTCGCGGTCACCGTCATCCACGAGGTGGCGCACCACTTCGGCATCTCCGACGAGCGGCTGGCGGAGCTCGGCTGGGACTGAGGCTCGCCGGCACGGGATGATCGGGTCATGGCCGACGAGCACGGGCACGCCACTGCGGCGCAGGCGCACCGCGGCCGGCTGGCGTGGGTGCTCGCCATCACCGGCACGGTGCTGGTCGCCGAGGTGGTGGGCGGGCTGCTCTCCGGCTCGTTCGCCTTGCTGGCGGACGCCGGGCACATGCTGACCGACGCCGCCGGCCTGCTGCTCGCGCTGCTGGCGACCAGGCTCGCGGCGCGGCCGGCCACGGCACGGCGCACGTTCGGGTGGCAGCGCGCCGAGGTGCTCGCCGCGATGGTCACCGGCATGGTGGTCGCCGCCGTCGGGGTCGTCGTGCTGGTGGAGGGGATCGGCCGCACCGCCCACCCGCGGCCGGTCGCCGGCGGGCTGATGCTCGCGGTCGCGCTCCTCGGTCTGGGGGCGAACGCCGCCGGGATCGCGCTGCTGCACCGCGGCCAGGGTGAGTCGCTCACGGTGCGAGGCGCGTACCTCGAGGTGCTGGGCGACCTGCTCGGCTCGGTCGCGGTGGTCGTCGCCGCGATCGTCGTGCTCACCACCGGGGCGACCCGGGCCGACGGCATCGCGTCGGTGCTCGTCGGGCTGATCATCCTGCCGCGGGCCGCCGGGCTGCTGCGCCAGGTCGCGGCGGTGCTGCTGGAGGCGACTCCGGAGGGCGTCGACCTCGACGCGGTGCGCTCGCACATCGTCGGCGTCCCCGGCGTCGCCGACGTCCACGACCTGCACGCGTGGACCATCACGTCCGGCGTGCCGGTGCTGTCCGCGCACGTCGTCGTCGAGGACGCGGTGATCGCCACCGGTGCCACCGGCGGCGTGCTCGACGCGCTCGGCGAGTGCCTGGCCGGGCACTTCGACGTCGAGCACTGCACGTTCCAGATCGAGCCCGCGGCGCACGCCGCGCACGAGCCCGTCACGCACCGGTAGAGGAGACGCATGGTCGGCATCGGGGTGGTGATCCTGCCGCAGCAGCGGTGGGCGGTGCAGCGCGAGCAGTGGGTCGAGGCCGAGGAGATGGGCTTCGACCACGCCTGGACGTACGACCACCTCGCCTGGCGCTCGCTGGCCGACGAGCCGTGGTTCGCCACCGTGCCGCTGCTGGCCGCCGCCGCGGTCGTGACGAGCCGGATCCGGCTGGGCACCTGGGTCGCGAGCCCGAACTTCCGGCACCCGGTGCCGTTCGCCAAGGACGTCATGGGGCTCGACGACGTCTCCGGCGGGCGGTTTGTGCTGGGTGTCGGCGCCGGCGGCGAGGGCTGGGACGCGAGCGTCATGGGCCCGCCGCCGTCGCGCGGCGAGCGGCACCGGCGGTTCGCCGAGTTCCTCGCGCTGCTCGACGAGCTGCTCACCCACCCGATGACGGACGCTGCCGGCGACTTCTACACCGCTCACCAGGCGCGGATGGTCCCGGGCACGCTGGCGCGGCCCCGGCCGCCGTTCGTCGTCGCCGCCAACGGGCCGAAGGCGATGGGACTGGCGGCGCGCCACGGCCAGGGCTGGGCCACCTACGGTCCGTCGCTCGACATCGACGGCTCCGGTGGCGCCGCGGACCAGGAGCGGTGGTGGGCCGGCCTGGCGGAGATGGTGGAACGGTTCGGCGAAGCGGTCGCCGCGTCCGGACGCACCGACCCGGTCGGCCGGTGGCTGTCGCTCGACGGCGCGCCGGTGTTCTCGCTGGTGTCGGTCGAGACCGCGACCGAGGGCATCGAGCGGGCGGCGTCGCTCGGGTTCGACGAGGTCGTGATCCACCGCCCGCGCTCGTCGGGCACCTACGCCGGATCGCTGGCCGCCTACGCGGCGCTCGGGGACCGGCTGGCGGGTCTCAAGCGCGCCTCAGTGGACTGACCGGGCCTGCCACGCCGAGCGGACCATGTCCGTCAGCGTGCGGGTCATGGTCCAGCCCAGGTCATGGGCGGCGAGCTCGCCGGAGGCGACGATCCGCGCCGGGTCGCCGGCGCGCCGCGGAGCGATCTCCGGGGTGAAGTCGATGCCGGTCACCTCGGCGACGGCGTCCATGATCTGCCGCACCGACGCGCCGTCGCCCGAGCCGATGTTGTAGACCGGCTCGAGCTCGCGGCCCGCGGCGAGAGCCTGGGCGGCCGCGACGTGGACGTCCGCAAGGTCGGCGACGTGGACGTAGTCGCGCACGCAGGTGCCGTCCGGGGTCGCGTAGTCGTCGCCGTTGATGCGCGGCGTCCTGCCGGCGAGCAGCGCGTCGAAGATCAGCGGGAACAGGTTGTGCGGGCTGCTGTCGTACAGC
>CAZFTZ010000288.1:0-6649 GCA_964521875.1 uncultured Cellulomonas sp.
GGTCGCGGGCGACGTCCGGCAGCGACGGCAGGTACATGTCGGTCGAGAAGGCGCCGAGGGCGGCCATCGAGCCGAGCAAGAGCACGTACCGGTAGTCCGCGCGGTGTCGCGGCGCCGGCGACACCGTCTCGGCGCCCGCCGGGGCGCTCGCGTCGTCGGTGGCTGGCGCGAACATCGCGCTCATGGTGGCACGCCGGGGGCCGCCCGTGCCGAATCGATTCGACCGCGCCTCGCCGGCGGCGACCTCGGCACCGGCGGTACTGCGTCGGTGGCCGATGGCAGGCTGGGCGCCATGTGCGGGAGGTACGCCTCGTTCCGGGAGGACCAGCAGCTGGCCGACGAGTTCGCGATCGCGACCGTCGCCGACGACGTGCGCCTGCTAGGCCCGTCGTGGAACGTCGCGCCGACCGACGGCGTGCGCGTCGTCGTCGACCGCCCGGACCAGCAGGGCGAGATCGTCCGGCAGCTGCGCGGCGCGAAGTGGGGCCTGGTGCCGAGCTGGGCGAAGGACCCGTCGATCGGCAACCGGTTCGTCAACGCCCGTGCCGAGTCGCTGACCGAGTCGAACGCGTTCGCCCGCCCGTTCGCGGTTCGTCGGGCGCTGCTGCCGTCGGACGGCTACTACGAGTGGCAGAAGCTCGAGGAGACCGGCCGGCGACCGCGGAAGCAGCCGTTCTACATCCACCCGGCCGACGGCGGGCCGCTCGCGCTCGCCGGTCTTTACGAGTTCTGGCGCGACAGGACCAAGGCCGACGACGACCCCGCGCGCTGGCTCGTCACCGCGGTGGTCATCACGGTGCCCGCGTCACCGGAGCTCGAGCACATCCACGACCGGCAGCCGCTCATGCTGACGCCGGACCTGTGGGAGGCCTGGCTCGACCCGGCCGTCGGCGCCGACGCCGCCGCGAAGCTGCTGCTCGCCGAGGCGCCGGTGCTGGACGCCGTGCCCGTCTCGGATGCCGTCAACAGCGTCCGCAACAACGGCCCCGAGCTGCTGACCCCGGCCGACCCCGACGAGGCGGCAGCGGTGGACGACGAACGGCCGACCCTCCTCTGAGGGGCGCTACGCCCGTGTCAGCTCGAACGGCTCCACCCGTCCCAACCCCTCGACGTCCCGCGGCTCCAGCGCGGTGGCCGTGAACCGTGGGTCGCCTGCCAGCACGTCGGCCGTCGCCGCGTCGGTCCACACCGTGCTGGGCGCCGCGATGTCGGTGAGCCGGGCGGCGAGCGTCACCGGCGGGCCGAACACGTCGCCGAACCGCGACAGCACCCGCCCCCACACCAGCGACACCCGCACCGGCGTCACGCCGCGCGCGTCACCGGCGAGCGACGCGTCGACCGACCCGCCGAACCGGTCTGCCAGCCCCAGCGCGACCGCCGCACCCGTTCCCGGGTCGTCGGCGATGAACAGCACCGCATCCCCGATCGTCTTCACCACGCGGCCACCGGCCGCGGCGATCACGTCCCGCGCCGCCGCCTCGAAGCGCTCGACGAACGCGGACAGGTCGGTCGGCCCCAAACCGGCAGTGCGCCGCGTGAAGGAGACCATGTCCGCGAAGCCGACGGCGCGCTGCAGCGGCAGCTCGCCCTCCGCGCCGCGGGAGTGGACGCCGGCCAGCTCCAGGTCCCAGCGCCCGGCGACCGCGGCGAGCTGACGGTGGAACGCGTACGTCAGCAGCGCGTCCAGCTCCGGCACCAGGCTGCCCAGCCGGTCGAGCACCAGCAGCCGCGCCGACGGGTGGTCGATGCCGTACTGCTCCTCGTAGTGCTCGGCGAGCGCCTCGACCTGCCACAGCACCAGCCGGTCCATGGTGTGACCCAGCGACCGGACCAGCTCGCCGAGCACCGTCGACGACAGCCCGTGCTCGCGGGACAGGCGGGTCACCACCCGGCCGGCGTCGACGTCCGCCTCGGTGAATACGGGCGCGTCGGGGTCGGTGGTGGGCAGTCCGAACATCCGCCGGTAGGTGAGCACCCGCTCCTGCTCCACGCCGATGGTCCGGGCGATCTCGGCCGCGGCCAGCAGGTGCGGCCCGCCCAGCAGCGACTCCTCGAGCGCGGCGACGGTCGAGCGGTGCTCGTCGTCGGCAGCGGGCTCAGGCACGCGTCGACAGTAGTCCGGCCGTGACCCAGGTCACATCTGCGGGCCGCGCACCAGCAGCACGTCGCCGGCCAGCACGGTCCGCTCCCCGCCGCGGCCTCGCACGACGAGCGCTCCGGCGGGGTCGAGCCGCACCGCCTCCCCGTCGAGCCGCTCCCCGCCGGGCAGGTCCACGTGCACCGTGCGGCCGAGCGTGGCGCAGGCGGCGGCGACCTCGTCGGCCAGCCCGGACGCGGTCACGTCACCGCCGGCGGCGACGAACCGGTTCGCCACCCGCACCAGCGCGTCCACCACCGCCACCAGCACCGACTCGCGCTCGGCATGGCGGGCCCCTGCCAGCGCCAGGGACGTCGCCGAGGGCACCGGGAGCTCGTCGGGCCGCTGCGTGACGTTGATCCCCACGCCCACCAGCACCGCCGGCGAGCCGGAGCCCACCGGCACCACCTCGGTGAGGATGCCACCGAGCTTGCGCCAGGTCCCCCAGCCCTCGACGTGCCCGGCGAGGTTGTCGACCACCACGTCGTTGGGCCACTTGAGGAAGGCCCGCACGCCCGCGGTGGCGCGCAGCGCCGTCACCACGCCCAGCCCGGCGAGCAGCGGCAGCCACCCCAGCGTCTCCGCCGGCACCGACGGCCGCGCCACGAACGTCCCGGTGACGGAGGTCCCCGGCGGCGTCACCCAGGTGCGACCTGAGCGGCCGCGCCCGGCGGTCTGCTGCTCGGCGAGGAGCAGGCCCGGCGTCGGCCACAGCGAGGGGGCCGCCCGCAGCTCGTCGGCCCGCGCGGTGTTGGTGGAGCCCACGGAGTCGACGATCTCGAGCCTGGCCAGCGGCCCGGCGGGGGCGAGCAGCAGCGAGCGCAGGCGTTCGGCGTCGAGGCGCGGAGTCCCGGAGTCGTCAGCAGGGCGAGCGGTTCCGTGGGGTGCCGGCATGGTGCACATCATCCTTGGAGGGTTCCGACGAGACCAGGTGGCCAACACGGTCATCGCTCGGCAGGTCGTTGGCGGCAACCGACAACTACCCTGGCGCGATGACCCAGACCGAGCCGGACACCGGAACCGCGGCCAGGCTGGCCGACCTGGCCGCCCGCACCGCTGCGGTCGCCGCCGCCGAGGCCCAGGCCGCGGACAAGCAGCACGCGCGCGGCAAGCGCACCGCGCGGGAACGGATCGAGTCGCTGCTGGACCCGGGCAGCTTCACCGAGACGGACACCCTGGTGCGTCACCGCTCGACGAACTTCGGGCTGGAGAGGAAGCGCATCCCCGGCGACGGCGTCGTCACCGGTCACGGCACCGTCGACGGCCGCCCGGTGTGCGTCTACAGCCAGGACTTCACGGTGTTCGGCGGCTCGCTGGGCGAGGTGCACGGCCAGAAGATCACCAAGGTGATGGACCTGGCGCTGCGCACCGGCGTGGCGCTCGTCGGGCTCCTCGACGGCGGCGGGGCACGCATCCAGGAGGGCGTCGCCGGGCTGACGCAGTTCGCCGAGATCTTCCGTCGCAACGTCGCCGCGTCCGGTGTGATCCCGCAGATCTCGATCGTGCTCGGCCCCTCGGCCGGCGGCGCGGTGTACTCCCCCGCGCTGACCGACTTCATCGTCATGGCGGACAAGACGTCCAACATGTTCATCACCGGGCCGGACGTCATCCGCGCCGTCACCGGTGAGGACGTCGGGTTCGAGGAGCTGGGCGGGGCGACGACGCACAACGCCCGGTCCGGCGTCGCGCACTACCTGGCGTCCGACGAGGAGGACGCGATCGACTACGCGCGCGCCCTGCTGTCCTACCTGCCGGCCAACAACCTCTCCGACCCGTCGGTGTACCACCACGAGTCGTCGCCGGAGCCCACCGACGACGACCTCGCGCTGGACACGCTGGTCCCCGACTCCGACTCCCAGCCGTACGAGATGCGGACCGTCGTCGAGACGGTGCTGGACGACGGCGTGCTGCTCGAGGTGCAGGCGATGTTCGCACCGAACGTCGTCGTCGGCTTCGGGCACGTCGAGGGGCACCCGGTCGGCGTGATCGCCAACCAGCCGATGGCGATGGCCGGCACGCTCGACATCGACGCCGCCGAGAAGGCGGCGCGGTTCGTGCGCACCTGCGACGCGTTCAACCTCCCGGTGCTGACGTTCGTCGACGTGCCGGGCTTCCTGCCGGGCACCGACCAGGAGTGGAACGGCATCATCCGGCGCGGCGCCAAGCTGATCTACGCCTACGCCGAGGCGACCGTCCCGCTCGTCACCGTCATCACGCGCAAGGCGTACGGCGGCGCCTACATCGTCATGGGCTCCAAGCAGCTGGGCGCCGACGTCAACCTGGCGTGGCCCACCGCGCAGATCGCGGTGATGGGGGCCGGCGGCGCGGTGAACATCCTGCACCGCTCGGTGCTGGCCGCCGTGGAGAAGGAGGGCGGCGACGTCGAGGCGGAGCGCGCCCGGCTGACCCGCGAGTACGAGCAGCAGATCGTCAACCCGTGGGACGCCGCCGACCGCGGCTACGTCGACGCGGTGATCCCGCCCTCGCAGACCCGCACCGAGATCACCAAGGCGCTGCGGCTGCTGCGCACCAAGCGCGCCACCCTGCCCGCCAAGAAGCATGGGAACATCCCCCTGTGAGCCACGACCACGAGCACGACGAGAGCGCGCACGGCGCCGAACCGATCCAGGGAGTCGACTCCACGGCGCTGCACGCGCTGGTGGACGAGCTGTCCGCCGCGCTGCACAGCTACGTCGACACGGCGGTGGGCGTGCGCGCCGAGTTCGGCGCCACCGAGGCCGACGAGGACCCGCGCATCCTCGCCCTCGAGGCGAAGGTCGGCACGCTCAACGCCCGGCTGTACGACCTGGTCCACGAGACGCTCGGCGTGCACGCCGACCTCACCGGGATGACCTGGGACGACGAGGAGCCGGAGGGGCCGTCCGACGACGAGGAGGTCGACACCTTCCACCTCGGGTTCGTCGTCGGCCCCCCGCAGAACGCCAGCGACCTGACCCTGGACTCCGTGCTGGACATGATCGACACCGGCGGCGCGGACCTGGCGCACACGCTCCAGGAGGCCGGCTTCGAGGTGATCGAGTGGGGCGCCGCGCGCGGTGCGCCGGTGCACTTCGGCGAGGAGGACGACGAGTGAGCGTGCCCGCCCCGCACGACGAACCGGTCGCGGCGCACGTCCACGTCGTCCGCGGGGCGCCCGACGAGGTCGAGCTCGCCGCCCTCGTCGCCGGGCTCGTCGCCTCGTCGTCCGCCACGCACGACGAGCATGTCGCCGCGCCCTCGGCCTGGGCCGACCACCGCCGCACCCTGCCGCGACGGCCGGCGCCGGCGCCGGGCCCCGACGCGTGGCGCTGGTCGCTCCACCCCTGACGTCCGGCCCGCTCGCGACGTCCGGCAGAAGTGAGGCCCTGGCGAGCCCTGCCCGGTCGCAATGCAGGTGAGGTCGTCGGCCGGCGTCGATAGGGTCGAATCCATGACTCGCACCCCTTCCGCCGTCGACAAGCTCGCCGACGACTTCCTCGCCCGGTACGTCGTCCTGGACCCGATCGCCGCCACCGAGATCGGCATCAAGGGCCACGACCACGAGATGACCGACTTCTCGCCCGCCGGCCACGCCGCACGCGTGGAGCTGACCCGGGAGGCGCTGCGCGCCGCCGAGGCGGCCACGCCCGCGGACGACACCGACCGCGTCACCCTGGACATCCTGAAGTTCTCGCTCGGCACCGAGCTGGCGCTCGACGACGCCGGCGAGACCCTCGCCCCGCTCAACAACCTCGCCTCGCCGCTGCAGATGCGGGACACGTTCGACCTCATGGCGACGGAGACCGACGACGACTGGGCGACCGTCGCGGCCCGCCTGCGCGCGCTGCCGGCGTCCGCCGCCGGGTACGCCGAGTCGCTGCGGGTCGCCGCCGAGCGCGGCCGCATCCCCGCCGCCCGGCAGATCGAGGAGGGCATCCGGCAGGCGACCGAGCTCGCCGACCCGTCCTCGTCGTTCTTCACGACGTTCGTCCAGGGCGGCCCGGCCGCGCTGCACGACGAGCTCGAGGCCGCCGCCGCCCAGGCGGAGGCCGCGTACGGCGCGCTGGCCGACGCGCTGCGCGAGCTCGCACCGCGCGCCCCGCAGGACGACGCCTTCGGCCGCGACCGCTACGCGCTGTGGTCGACGTACTTCATCGGCGCGGCCGTCGACCTCGACGAGACGTACCGGTGGGGCCTGGAGCAGCTCGCCGCGATCACCGCCGAGCAGACCGCCATCGCCGAGCGCATCGCAGGTCCCGGCGCGAGCGTCGAGGACGCGATCGAGCGGCTGGACGCCGACCCGGCCCGCACTCTGCACGGTACCGACGCGCTGCAGCGCTGGATGCAGTCGACCGCCGACTCGGCGATCGCCGCACTCGACGGCACGCACTTCACCATCCCCGAGCCGTTGCACCGGCTCGAGTGCCGCATCGCGCCGACGCAGACCGGTGGCATCTACTACACCGGCCCGTCCGACGACCTGACCCGCCCCGGCCGGATGTGGTGGTCCGTGCCCGCCGGCATCGAGGAGTT
>CAZFTZ010000289.1:0-5429 GCA_964521875.1 uncultured Cellulomonas sp.
GCTGACTCAGCGTCACCATTCGCGAGGTCCAGGCGGGCCAGGCTGATCTCAAGGCGAGTGCGAGCCTCGTTCGGCCCGTCCTCGCCGTGCTTGAGGTACTCCACCGTCGTGCCCAGCCGGTCGGCCAGCACGGCGAGCGCCGAGTCGGTCGGTTCCCGGTGGCCGGCTTCGATGAGCGAGATGTAGCTCGGGGAGAACGCGTTGCCCGCCAACGCGGTCTGCGACAGACCCGCGGCGAGCCTCAGCTCGCGCACGCGGTCAGCGATGGTCGTCATGGGTGTAACCCTAACTTGTGACCCGGTACACGCAGCAGGGGAGCGGGCGATTTTCGCCCACTCCCCTACGGCCGTGACCAGTTGCGGTCAGTCGAAGTTCAGTTGATGGAGATGCAGCAGCCGGACCCGCCCATCGGGGTGATCTTCACGGCAGCCGACGCCGGCGACCCGATGGCGATGAGGGCGAGGACCGCAACAGAGGCGGAGACGATCTTGACAATCCGGGACACGGTGGGCTCCTTGTCACGATGTTTGTTCCGGCAGGTCATGGACATAATGACAGGGTTTGGGCGGTCTGTCTGCACCTTTCGCCTGCGCGAACAGTGATGTTCATCATGTCTTCGCAGACCGTGCGTGTCATCGTCCCGGCGAAAATCCACCCACCCCCAGGGCGACCGGTGGGCTGCCCGTGTGGTGTTATGGGCGCGTGACCAACTTGAGCGACGACGGCGGTCTGGCCTGGCTTGCAGCCGCCGTCGACGCTGCCATCCCCGAGGCACTCCAGCGGGAGTGGGCCGCGCACGTGGCGCGGGTCCCGGTGCTCGTGGCACGGCAGCCCATCTTCTCCGAGCACGGCCGCACCTTCGCCTACCAGCTCTCGTTCAGGTCACCCGATCACCACCCCGAGCTGGCCTCCTCCTGGAGCCAGCGGGAGCACGAGCGCGCCACCGAGCACGTCCTCGCCGCGACCTTCGGCCGCGCGGACCTCGAGCGGGTCGCCCGCGGCCGGCTGCTGTTCGTCCGGTGCCCGCGCGCCTTCCTCGTCGGCGAGCTGTCGCTCCCCCAGCGCCCGGACCGCCTGGTGCTCGAGGTGTGCTGCACGGACCCGCCGGACGCCGAGCTGGTCGCCGGCCTGCGCCGGCTGCGCGCCGAGGGTTTCCGGATCGCGATCCCTGCGTTCGCGGACAAGCCCGGTCAGCGCGAGTACCTGCCGTTCGCCGACTTCGTCAAGCTCGACGTGCGTGACCTCGACGTCGAGGGCGAGCCCGTGGTCCGGGCCGCGCGCTCGTACGGCGCCGTGCTCGTCGGCGAGTACGTCGAGGACCGGCGCGCGCTGCAGCATGCCCGCGAGCTCGGCCTGACCCTGTTCCAGGGCAACCTGCTCGCCCGGGCCGGCGTCCTCGACCGCAGCGACGCCCGCCCCGTCCTGCCCTGACGACCATCGCCGCCGACTCGTCGGCCGAACTCGCGTCATCGACGCGCGGCCGCTCCCTCTCATCTGCCGTGACCCTCGGTGTCCGGAACGACGCGCGCATCCCGCTGCAGGCGACCGGCGCGCGCCTGCCGGTCGCTCGCCAGCCCATCTGGACTCCGGACGGCGAGCTCGTCGGGCACGAGTACCTGTACCGCTCGGAAGCCGGCCTGCCGGTGGGCGTCGACGGCTGGGTGGACGAGCAGCAGGAGGGCGCGAG
Source organism: uncultured Cellulomonas sp. (assembly GCA_964521875.1). Taxonomy (GTDB): domain Bacteria; phylum Actinomycetota; class Actinomycetes; order Actinomycetales; family Cellulomonadaceae; genus Cellulomonas. The sequence goes on from CAZFTZ010000289.1 coordinate 1,688, forward strand.
CGCATCGGTGCTCGCCTCGGTGTTCCAGGACGGCGAGCCCACCGGCGACGGCCTGGTGTTCGTCAACGTGACGCGCTCGTTCCTCACCGGCGGCCGGCTGCTGCCGGACGCCACCGACAGGCTGGTGCTCGAGGTGGTCGAGTCCGTCCAGGCGTCCGACGAGGTGCTGACAGGGCTGCCGGCGCTGCGCGCCGACGGGTACCGGATCGCCATCGACGACTACGTCGCGACGCCGGACCAGGTGGCGATGCTGCCGTTCGCCGACTACGTCAAGGTCGACCTGCGCGACCACCTGACGCCCAGCGCGCTGCGCCTCGCCCGCCGCTACGGCGCGCTCCTGGTGGCCGAGCACGTCGCGGACCGCGCCCTGGTGCGGCAGGCGGTGGCGCTGGGCTTCGACCTGCTGCAGGGGGACGTGCTCGGAGCCGCGCGCACCTGAGCGTCAGCGGCCCGTGGCCGCCGCGATCGCCAGCACGGCGCGCTCGACCGCGAACCGCGCGTCACGCCCCTCCCCCTTGACCTCCGCGTCGGCCTGCGCCACCGCCGAGATCGCCGTCGCCAGCCCCTCCGGGGTCCAGCTGCGCAGCTCGCGCACGGCGCGGTCCACCTGCCACGGCGCCATCCCCAGCTCGCGGGCGGCCTCCGCGCCGCGACCCCGCACCGCGCCGACCTTCGCCAGGGTACGCAGCCGCACCGCCAGCGCCGCGACGAGCGGGACGGGGTCGACGCCGGTGGCCAGGGCGTGCCGTAGCAGGGCCACCGCGCGGCCGGAGTCTCCCGCCACCGCAGCGTCGGCCACCTGGAAGCCGCTGGCCTCCACGCGCCCGCCGTAGTACCGCTCGACCGCGTCGACCCCGACGATGCCGGTGGTGTCGGTCGCCAGCTGCAGGCACGCCGACGCCAGCTCGCGCAGGTCGGAGCCGACGGCGTCGACGAGGGCGCGCAGCGCCTGGGCGTCGGCCCGTCGCCCGGCACGGCGCAGCTCGGCCGAGGCGAAGGCCAGCTTGTCCGGGTCCGAGGTGATCGGGTCGCAGCCGACCTCCGGCACGCGGGCCGCACGCACGGCGTCGAGGAGGGCCTTGCCCCGCTGGCCCCCACCGTGGCAGAGCACGACGACGGCGGAGTCCAGGGGGGCGGCCAGGTAGCCGGCGGCATCCGCCAGCAGCTCGTCGGACGCCCGCTCCAGGCCGGTGACCACGACGACCTTCGCGTCCGAGAACAGGCTGGGGCTGGTCAGCACGGCGAGCGTGCCGGGCGTGTACTCGACGGCGTCGACCCGCTCCACGCCGACCTCGGGATCGGCCGCGCGGGAGTGGGCGACGATCCGCTCGACCGCGCGTTCGACGAGCAGCTCCTCGGTGCCGCGCACCAGCACCAGCGGCGCGGGCTCGGCCTGATCCCAGGTGAGGGCGGGCGGGCCCGACGACGCGCGGGCGGGACGACGGGCTGCGGGCGGCACGGCCACAGCCTGCCAGACGCCACCGACGCCCGAGACCGCGGATCCGCCGGGACCACCGTGCCATCCGCGCGCGACCGGCACGCCTCCGGGGAGGTCGTCGCGCGCGTCAGGTCCCTGGGCGGCGACCCGCCCGCAGCAGGAGGGCACCGACCGCCACCGACGTCGCGGTGAGGGCCACGATGCCGACGACGCCCGGCGCCCAGCCGACCGCCGCACCCGGTGCGGCAGCCACCGCGCGGGCGACGGTGGCGATCCACCAGCAGGCCGCGCCACCGAGGTGCGCCAGCACCAGCGCGCCGCCGGACCACACCGGCGCGACGAGCGCGGCGGTGACGCCGAACACGGTGGCCGGGCCGACGGCTGGCGCCACCAGCACGTTCGCGACCAGCGTGTACGCACCCACCTGCGGCCGGACGGCGAGGAGCACCGGCCCGCAGGCCAGCTGGGCGGCGATCGGCACCGCCAGCCCGGCCGCGACGCCACGACCCAGACGGGACGACCACCGCTCGGTCCAGACGCCGGCCAGCAGCACGATCGCGGCGGTCGCCGCGACGGAGAGCGCGAAGCCGAGCTCGACCGCGAGCCAGGGATCGGTCAGCAGCAGCACGACGACCGCCGCCGCGAGCGCGGCAGGCGCCCGGGCCGGACGCCCGGCGAGCAGCCCGACGAGCGCCACGCCACCCATCACCGCGGCGCGCAGCACGCTCGGCTGCGGTCCGACGAGCAGCACCAGCAGCACGTCGGCGAGCAGCACCGCGCCCGCGCGACCCGCCCTCGGCAGCCGGCACGTCGCCGCGGCGCCCGCCACCAGGGCGCCGATGATCGCGAAGTGCGAGCCGGAGACGGCGACGAGATGCGTCAGGCCCGCGACCTGGAAGGCGGCCGACAGCTCGTCGTCCACGCGCGAGGTGTCACCGAGCGCGACGCCGAGCAGCAGCCCGCCGGCGTCTCCCGGCACCTGCGCGACGACGGTACGTGTCGAGGCGCGCACCGTGCCGACCCAGCGATCCAGCCCCGTGGGGCCGCGGACCGTCCTCGCAGCGCCGTTCGCGACGAGCGTCGCCACCGCACGGTCGCTGCGCGAGGCCGGTGCCTGGAGCCGCCCGCCGACGACCACCTGCGCACCGAGCGACGGCGGCTCGCCGCCGCCGAGGACGACCACCTCGCCGTGCGCGGCGGCGGTCCGGCCACGGGCCTCGAGGGTGTCGACCGCGAGGGTGTAGCGGACACGCGGGGCGGTGCCGCTCCAGGAGGCGTCCAGCTCGACCGGGTCGTCGGCCACCGTGCCGCGCAGCGTGGCCGTCCAGCCGGTGGCGACCGCCTCCGCCAGCGGGCCTGAGCTGCGTTCGTGGCGCAGCACCGCGCCGGCTTCGAGCGCTCCCAGGAGCACGAGCGCGGCCAGCATCGTCGCCGCGCACACGCCACCCGCGCCTCCTCCGGCTGCGACTTGCCCGGCTGCGACTCGACCGACTGCGACATGCCCGGCTGCGCGCGGCCCGATCGCGCCTCGTCGGTCGGGGCACACGGCTGCTCGAGCCGCGTCGCGGAGTCCGGCCGCGCCTCGGGCCGGGCCTCGTCGGTCGGTGCCGGCCTGCGACCGGCCGACGAACGCCGTCCTGGCCGGCGGCCGGCGAGCGAGCGCGATCCCGCCGACGGCGGCGAGCGCGACGAGCGTCCCCGCCGTGGCCAGCACCGCCTGGAAGGCCCTCGCCGGGGCCAGCACCGTGACGGCCGCACCGAACCATGCCGCGACGGCGGCGGGGAGCAGCCGCAGGTCGAGGGTGTCGCCGTTCACACGGTCACCAACGGACGCAGCCGCTCCAGCAAGGTGGGGCCGACGCCGGACACCTCGTCGAGCTCGTCGACCGACGTGAACGGGCGCCGGTCGACGATCCGCTGAGCGAGCACCGGCCCGACGCCCGGCAGCTCGTCGAGCTCGGCGACCGACGCCGTGTTGAGGTCGACGAGTCCACCGGTGCCGCCCGCGGTCGCCTGCTCGCCCGTGGTCACCGGGAGGACGTCACCGGGCCGTGGCACGACGACCTGCTCGCCGTCGACGAGCACGCGCGCGAGGTTGAGCCGGGCGAGGTCGGCGTCGCCGGTCGCACCGCCGGCGGCCGACAGCGCGTCGACGACGCGGGAGCCCGCCGGCAGTCGCACCACCCCGGGCGCGGCCACCGCGCCGACGACGTGCACGACGACCGCGGGGCTCGCGTCCGGCACCGGGGTCGTCGCGCCGGTGGGCAAGGCCGTCGTCGCGGTGCCGAGCGGTGCCGGCTCGGG
>CAZFTZ010000290.1:0-4872 GCA_964521875.1 uncultured Cellulomonas sp.
GTCCGGCGCCTATATCACCGGCAATTCGGGCACGTTGCAGGCGGACATTCGCAATCGCTGGCCCGACGGCAGCGTCAAATTTGCCGTGCTGAGCGGCATTGCGGACTTTACGCCGAATTCCGCGAAGTCGATTGCTCTCGCCACGACGAGCTCCGCGCCGAGCGGCAGCAATGTGGCGGAACCGACCAATCTCGATGTGTCGGTGACGCTGAGCGGAACGGGCGCCGGCACATATACGCTGCAATCCTGCTTGGGCATCGATCGCTCCACCTGGTCGCGCGGCTCGCCGGGTCGCGTGCGTCAGATCCTCGGGCCGGTCATGTCCGAGTTTCACTACTATCGACCCACATCCGATGAGCACATTGCGGTGTGGTTCTACGTGCGGCGTTACGCAAACGGCGCAACGGAAGTGGAAACCGTCGTCGAGAACGGCTGGCTGCAGGTCGCATCACCAGGCCAAAGGGACTACTCGGTCACGGTGAGCGTCGGCGGTGCAAGCAAGTACTCGGGCTCCCTTCATCACTATTCTCACGCGCGCTGGTCGCGCGTCGACTGGATCGGTACCGACCCGCAGATCACGCCGGCGCACGATCACGCCTATCTACGCGCGAGCAAGCTGGTGCCAAACTACGCGGCGACGTCCCCAACGAGCACCGCCTTCAGCGGCATCGTTGGCGGAAGCGTGAATCCGGCGCCCTTCAATCAAGGCAACTGGGCAACTGCCATGGGGGACACCGGAGACGCCGGTCCCATCGGGATATTGCCTCATTGGGAAACGCTCTACTGTGTGTCGGCGGATGCGCGTGCGTATATCGCGACCATCAGTAACAACCGCGGCTCGGGGCGCTGGCCGATCCATTACCGCGATGAAAACACGGGCCGGGTCCCGCTTTACACGTCGTATCCGTCGATGACACTCACGTCCGGATGGGGGCGCCAGCCGCCCACTCCGAGCGGTGGCAGTGTCGGGAACTGGGACATTCCGCATCATCCTTCCAACGGCTATCTCGCCTATCTGATCGAAGGCCGCTGGACACAGCTCGAATCGCTGCAGTTTTCGGCCTTCCAGGCGATCATCGAATCGAATCCCGACACACGCTATGGCGGCGGCGTGCTCGCTTGCGAGAACGCTCCGCTCACCACTCGCGGGGCAGCTTGGGCGTGGCGCACGATGGGTCAGGCAGCGGCGATCAGCCCCGAATACGTCAACGGTGCGGCCGTCGCCGCAGCTGACCTTGCGGTTGGCGACTCGTTCCGCAAGAGTATCGACGACACAGCGACCTTTCACGTAGCGCGCTATGTGGACGGCACGCGGGACTCTGGTGCCTACAAGAACAGCATCGGCTGGCTTGGTCAGTACGATCGCTACTCCGTCGGTGCATCGAATGAGTTCTGGGGTGGTGCGTGGATGGTGCAGTTTCAAATTGCGGCGCTGGCGCACATTTCGGATCTCGGCATCGCCAAGATCAATCAGGCCAATCTCGCGGCTATGCGAAATCACGCATACGATGGCGTGTTACGCCTCATCGGCACCGATGCGACGTGGAACTACCGCAGGGCCTGCCTCTACGCGGCGCCCTTCCTCAAGAACTTCGGTGGCGGCGGCGCGCCACAATTCATGACCACTGCCGAAGCATTCACGATTTATCGCACGACGAACAACCTCGCGGCGCTGACCTCGAACAATGGAGATACGCTGAAGGATCACACCTCGGATAGTGATATGAACCCGGGCGGTAGCTCGAACGATGCGGATGGCTACTGGGCGCCGGTGATCGCGAATCTCTCGACCGCGATCGAGCACGGCAAGTCGGGTGCGCAGGCTGCGTTCGCGAAGGTGACGGCGGCGTCCAACTACAACCCGCCAGGACACAACTGGAACGACAAGCCAAAGTGGTCCATTCGGGGTCGGTGAGGTAAAGAGGCGATACATGAGACGCAGACAATTCTTTCTTGGAGCCGCGGGTACTGTCGCGGGGGTCATGGCGGCGAAGCTGGCCAAGGCCGTAACGCCGTGCCCACCTCCAGTGTTGCAGATATCCGGCGGCGCATCCGCGACGACCGCGTGCGAGGCGGCGAGCGACGGCGCCAAGCCGGCATGGCTCCAGGGCAAGAGCAAATTCCAGTGGGTCAGCCTGCAGTCGCCCAGCGCGGCGAACGTGGCACCCAATCCGCTCCCGCCCGGTAACTCGGGCGTCAGCTCCGTGACGGATGCGTGGTGTGGCGCGGCATTTCGCAAGAAGGGAAGCTGGCTGCTGCTACACGGTGGCGGTCACCAGGACTACGCGGGCAACGAGATCTACGGTCTGAGCCTCGAGCAGGATTCGCCCACGTGGCAGCGGCTCCGCGATCCGACTCCGAACGACAAGATCACGACGAACACGTACTACTACGCCGACGGCAACCCGGCGGCCATTCATACATACGGCCGCTTGGTGTACGACGATCAACGCGACATCCTCATGCGCTTTGGTAACGGCCAGTACCCCGTCGGGGGAGTGGGGCCGGGCGTCGATGGCTGGGCGTGGGGCAACGCGAACTGGCTGCCGGCCGGCACGTTCCAGGCACACCCCAGTTCGGGTATGACATTCTACGAGGGCATGGGGTACACGAAGGACCCGGCAACGGGCGATGTGTATGGCGTGAACGCGATCGTCCGTTACATCTGGCGACATGCCACGCAGAAGTTCGACGCCCCGATCAAAATGTCGGCCGATGCCGGCGAGAACTCGATGACCTTCGACACGAAGCGCGGGTACGTCTGGTCCGTCCAACCCAAGACGCCTGGCGCCATTCTGCGCTGGGATGTGAAGGGCAGCGGCGGCGAGACGGTGCTGCCTTTGAAGGGCAGCGCAGCCGGGGACATCAAGGATTCCTACATGGGGATCGCGTACGACCCGGTCGCCGACACGATCTTCATCTACCGGCAGAGCGGCACGCTGTATGCGGTGAATCCGTCGACGATGGAGATCTCCGTCGTGCCGACAAACGCAGGGGTTTCCGGCGCGGCGGTGACACCGACGGCAACCTCGGGCAGCAACCTCGGAATCAACAATCGCTTTCAGTACGTGCCCAATCTCGGGGGCTGTGTCGTTCTGGCCCGTTGGTCCGCGCCAACGCTGTTCATTCTGACGCACTGAGCGCGGTTGGCGACCGCCAAGTCTGAGCCAGGGATGGCCCAGACCGCTCGGGCGTGACCCGTCTCCCTTTTGTGCGCTACATTCACCAGCCGCTTCGAGGTGTCTCGTAGAATGGGCGCGCCGTGGCTGTCCTTACTACCAATAAGAAGTCGCCGCTTTTCGTCCTGATCGCCTGCGCCTTCCTCGCGCCGGCTCATGGTCAGGAGGTGCCCGGCTGTGGCTCGCTGCAGAACGCGTATGGGCCCTTCGACTACCGCGATCCCGCGGCGCGCGCGAAGAACCTGCCGATCGTGGAGCAGTATCACTTTACGACTGATGTCGAAATGCTCGTGCGCGGCACGAGTGGCACAGTCGCGGGCGACCTTGCATACACGCTGCGCGCCTTCCCGAACCATCCGCGCGCCCTGCAGGCCATGTCGCGCTTCGCCTTGCGCGGGGGCCATTTGGCCGCCGACTCGCCGATCGCCTCCCCAGAATGCTTTTTCCGACGCGCCCTCGCATTCGCGCCCGACGATCCCGTCCCGCACGCGATTTTCGGTAGCTATTTGCTCAAGACCGGTGACAAAGTGGGTGCCGAGCAGCAATACGAACAGGCGCTGCAGCTTGCGCCGGATTCTGCTGAGATCAATTACAACGCAGCGCTGTTCTATCTCGATCAGGGCGATGTCACGCGCGCCAAAGCTCTCGCCAAGATCGCGTACGACAAAGGATATCCGCTGCAGGGTCTACGCAAGCGCCTGGAGGCCGCCGATGCCCACGGCGGCCCGCCGGCCCAACCCACGAACCCTGCGAAGTGATGTCGGCGTGCTGAGCGCTATCGCGCATCCGTCATGCTGACACTCATGGTCTTTCTGGTGGGTTTCGCGGGCGGCTGCGCGCTTGCGCTCGCCCGCAATCCCATCTACGGCCTCCTGACCTACCAGATTGCCTTTTACATCGAGCCTGCCAATCAGTGGTGGGGTAAGGGCGGGCTTGGCAACGTCCGCTGGGTGTTCTTGGCGGCGCTCGTAACCCTCGTCGGCATCATGATCCACAGGCGGAAGCTCAATCCGTCGCCGGTGTTCAGGAGCGGTGCGTTCTGGGGCATTTTCGCTTTTGTGTGCTGGATCATCGTTCAGTCCTTTTGGGCTGTGGATCTGGTGGCCCACGCCGACCTGCTTGCGACGTGGATCAAGTTCCTGATTCTCGTCGTGCTCATTTGCGGATGCGTCGATTCATGGGACGACATCCGTCTGTTTCTATGGGGGCACGTGCTGGGCTGCTTCTGGCTGGGCTGGACGGCATACACGACGTACACGGGCGGGCGTTTCGAAGGTTTTGGCGGCGGCGCCATGGCCGAGGCGAATGCCGGCGCTCTGCAGCTCGTCACTGGGCTCATCGTTGCGGGGTCGCTCTTTCTCGCCGGCAACTGGCGCTTGAAGGCGCTGCTCGCCCCGGCGGTCGCCTTCATCACCAATGGCGTCGTGACCACGATGAGTCGCAGCGGCTTTCTCGCCGGGCTCGGCGCCGCCCTGGTTTTCAATTTCTACGCGCCGAAGAAATATCGCTGGCGCACGATCGTGCTCACCGTGCTCGCCATCGCGGGTTTCTACGCGCTCACGAACGACGCGTTCTGGAATCGCATGGACACGATCAAATATCAGGGCGCGGACATCAGCGGTGTGGATACGGGCGGTGGTCGCCTCGAGATCATCGATGCGCAGTGGAGGATGTTTCACGAGCACCCGTTCGG
>CAZFTZ010000291.1:0-4758 GCA_964521875.1 uncultured Cellulomonas sp.
CGGATGACGGGCGAGCCGGACCGGCTGGAGCGGGCGGGCGACGAGTTCCACCGGCGCACCCGCCAGGCGTTCCTCGACCGCGCGGCCGACGAGCCCGCGCGCTGGCTGGTGCTGGACGCCACGGCTCCGCCCGACGAGCTCGCGGCGGCGATCCGAGCCCGCGTGGCGAAGCTGCTGGGCGAGACGCCGTGAGCGAGCACGGGGGCGCCGTCGGGCTGCGGCCGGCGAGTACACGTCAGCCGTCGGTCTGGGACGAGGTCGTCGGGCAGGAGCCGGCCGTCGCCGTGCTGTCCCACGCGGCGACGCACCCGGACGCGATGACGCACGCCTGGCTGCTCACCGGCCCGCCAGGGTCGGGGCGGTCTGTCGCGGCACGCGCTTTCGCCGCGGCGCTGCAGTGCCCGGACGGCGGTTGCGGCCACTGCCACGAGTGCACGACGACCCTCGGCGGCACCCACCCCGACGTCACGGTGGTGGCGACCGAGGGCGTGTTCATCCGGGTCGACGTCGCACGGTCGCTCGTCGGGCTCGCCGCCCGCGCGCCGTCCCTGGGGCGGTGGCGCGTCATCCTCGTCGAGGACGCCGACCGGTTCACCGACGAGGCGGCCGACGCCCTGCTCAAGGCGATCGAGGAGCCGGCGGCCAGGACCGTGTGGGTGCTGTGCGCGCCGAGCGCGGCCGACGTCATCGTCACCATCCGGTCCCGCTGCCGTGGGGTGGCGCTGCGGGTGCCGCCGGTGGAGGCGGTGGCGGACCTGCTGGTGCGCCGGGACGGGGTCGAGCCGCACGCCGCGCTGCTGGCGGCACGCGCTGCCAGCAGCCACGTCGGGGTGGCGCGCCGGCTGGCGCGTGACCCGGAGGCACGCGCTCGTCGGGCGCAGGTGCTGGCGATCGCCGGCCGGGTGCGCGGTGTCGGGGACGCGGTGCTGGCCGCGGGCGAGTTGGTGGACACGGCCCAGGCGGACGCGAAGGCGGCGACGGCAGAGCGGGACGCGGAGGAGCGCACCGCGCTGCTGCGGTCGCTCGGTGCGGAGGGTTCGGCGACGGTGCCGCCCGCCGTGCGCGCCCAGGTGCGCCAGCTCGAAGAGGACCAGAAGCGTCGCGCCACCCGCGCACAGCGCGACGTGCTGGACCGCGCGATGCTCGACTTGCTGTCGCTGTACCGCGACGTGCTCGTCGTGCAGCTCGGTGCGGGCGTCGAGCTGGTGAACGGCGAGCAGGAGGCGCTGGTGCGCGACCTGGCCGCCGGCTCGACGCCCGAGCAGACCCTGCGCCGGATGGACGCGGTGGGCGTCGCCCGGACGCGGCTGGCGGGCAACGTGGCGCCGCTGCTGGCGGTGGAGGCGATGGCGATCGCGCTGCGGCCACAGGGGTAGCGCCCGGTGGCGCCGCCGGGGGCAGCCGCGCCCTCGTCGGCCAGGACGGACGGCTGCCGCTGCGATGGTGCCCCCGCACCGCAGCGACAGCCGGGTCCCTACACGTGCAGCCCGCAGACGAACCCGTCGCGGCTCGCCTTGAGCCCGTCGGAAGCGACGACGGCGTCGCCGACGACGCGCACGTCGGCGATCTCCCTGATCTTGTCCAGCCACTCCAGGTCGGGCGCCATGCCGAGCGCAAGGACGACCGTGTCGCACGGCAGCAGCCGGGTGGCGCCGTGCTGCTCCACCGTGACCTCGTCGGGCGCGAACCGGGTGATCGTCGCGTCGAGGACCTGCTGGACCTTGTACTCGTCGAGCGACCGCAGGAGGAAGTACCGCCGCGCGAGGACCTCCTCGAGGGCGATGCCAGGAAGCTGCTCGACGACCGTCACCTGGCGGCCGAGCGTCGCCAGGTACAGCGCCGTCTCGCTGCCGATCATCCCGCCGCCGGCGACGACCACCCGGGCGCCGGTGGTGACGCGCCCGGTGAGCACGTCGCACGCCTCGACGACGTTGGCGCCGTCGATCCCCGGGATGCGCGGGCGGACGTGCTTGGCTCCCGCCGCGTAGACGACGACGTCGGGGTGCTCCTCGGCGACCACGTCCTGGTCCACCTCGGAGGCGAGGTGGACGTCGACGCCCAGCCGGCCCAGCTCGGCGCCGAGCCAGGCGGGGTAGGACGCCAGCTCGCCCTTGCCGGGCGGGATCGCGCCGACCTGGAAGTTGCCGCCCAGGTGGTCCTGCCGCTCGTGCAGGCACACCTGGTGCCCGACGAGCCGCGCCGCCCGCGCCGCCTCGAGCCCGGCGGGTCCGCCGCCGACGACGAGGACCTTCCTCGTTGCCGCGGCCGGGACCACCTCGTGCTCGGACTCGTGGCCGAGCGAGGGGTTGACCAGGCAGTCGATCGGGTGGTTGCCGAACAGGGTGGTGATGCAGCCCTGGTTGCAGCCGATGCACTGCCGGATCAGCTCCGGGTGCCCCTCGTCGTACTTGCGCGCGAAGTCGGGGTCCGCGAGCGAGGCGCGGCCGAACGAGATGAGGTCCGCCTGGCCGGCGGCGAGGATCGCCTCGGCGACGGCCGGGTCCTTGATGCGCCCGACGACCTGCACGGGGATGGACACGACCCGCTTGACCTCGGCAGCCAGGCCGGCGAGCCAGCCCGCCTGGACGTAGAGCGGCGGGACGATCGCCCAGGCGCTCTCGTACGTGCCGGTGCTGACGTGCAGCAGGTCGACGCCCGCGGCCTCCAGCCGGCGGCAGATCGCCGTGGTCTCGGCGATGCCGCGGCCGCCGACGACGTTCTCGTCGGCGGAGATGCGGAACGAGACGACGAAGTCGTCGCCGCACTTGGCGCGGATGTCGGCGACGATCTCCAGCGCGAACCGCAGCCGGTTGGCCAGCGGGCCGCCGTACTCGTCGGTCCGCTTGTTGGAGTAGGGCGACAGGAACTGCGCGACGAGGTAGCCGTGCGCGCCGTGCACCTCGACGCCGTCGAAGCCCGCCTGCTGGGCGCGGCGCGCGGTGTCGCCGAACTGGCCGACGATGGTGTGGATCTCGTCGGTCGTCAGCGCGTGGGGGACCTCGCCCATGATCGGGCACGGCAGCGCGGACGCGGAGACTGGCTGGGTGCCGATGAGGGCCGACGAGGTCTGCCGGCCGCAGTGGTAGATCTGGGCGAAGATCTTGGCGCCGGCGGCGTGGACGCGCTCGGTCAGCTCGCGGTGCGGGGCGACCTGCTCGTCCTTCCACAGGCCCGCGCACCAGAACCCGCGGCCGGCCGGGTCGACCGCGTAGTCCTCCGTGACGATCAGCCCGAACCCGCCCTTGGCCCGGGCCTCGTGGTACGCGATGTACTGCTCGGTGGGCATGCCGTCGTCGTCGCAGTAGAAGGTCACCATCGGCGGCACGGCCATGCGGTTCTTGAGCTCGATGCTCCCCACCGTCAGCGGGGAGAGAAGTGTCGACGACACGGCATCTCCTTCGGGTCGGAGGCGGGACGTCGTTGCCCCGCCGTGCGCACCCCGCGTGGGCTGGCCACGAGACGCTCTTGCCGACGCTAGTGAGACGGGGTCGGTGGCGACCCGGGACGGACGTCCACTCTTGCGGCCGTCGAGACATCGGTGTCTACTTATCATTCGTGACGACGAATGAGGTGTGGGCGGCGCTCGCGGACCCGAGCCGCCGGGGGATCGTCGAACGGCTCGCGGAGAGCCCGCGGACGGTCGCCGAGCTGACCCGAGAGCTGCCGCTCAGCCAGCCCGCGATCTCCCAGCACCTCAAGGTGCTGCGGGCCGCGGACCTGGTCACCTACACGGCCGACGGCGCGCGCCACGTCTACGAGGTGCGGCCGGACGGCATCGAGGCACTGCGCGCCGATCTCGACCGGTACTGGCGCACGGCGCTGGCGAACTTCAGGCGCATCGCGGAGGAGGAGTCGTGAGCGAGACGACGACGAGCACGGCGGTCACCGTCGACGTGACGGTGGAGGTGTCCCAGGAGCGCGCGTTCGCGCTGTTCACCGAGCGGTTCGACGAGGTCAAGCCGCGCGACCACACGCTGCTGACGGTGCCTCTGGCGCGCAGCGTGCTCGAGCCGTTCGCCGGCGGGCGCGTCTACGACCTGGCAGAGGACGGCTCCACGCTCACCTGGGGCGAGGTGCTGGCGTTCGAGCCGCCGACGCGGTTCGTGTTCAGCTGGCAGCTCAACCCCGAGTTCGAGATGGAGACGGACCCTGCGAGGTTCAGCGAGGTCGAGGTGCGGTTCGTCGCGCTCGGGCCCGGCAGCACCCGCGTGGAGCTGGAGCATCGGCACCTCGACCGGCATGGCGACGGGTGGTCGTCGGAGCGCGACGCAGTGGCGGGGCGCAACGGGTGGCCGGTGTACCTGGCGAACTTCGCGACGGTGGCCGCGGCGGCCTGAGCCGCGGGGGCGCCACTCGTCCCGGCGTCTCGGACCGCAGAGCGGCTACCGCCGATGGCGCCTTCCGCTCACGGCGAAGGTGCGTCACTCGAACGGGTGTGCGAAAACAACCCCTGGCTGCGGTAGTGTTCTCGCAGGTCAGGCGCGCCAGGCCTGGCGCGCTGGGACAGCGAGGGAGGCTGCCGTGGGACGTGTCGTGCAGCCGCTCGCCGCCGCCCTGACGGCTGCCGTCGACGGGGTGGCTGCCGTGGTCGACGGTTCGCCGGGCGGGCTCGTCGGGCTCTCGCAGGACGAGGCGCTCGAGCTGCTGCTGACCCTCCACGCCCAGGCCGACCGGCTGACCGTCGCCGCCGCCAGGCTGTCGACCACGGTCGACGACGACGGATTATGGGCCACCGAGGGTGCCCGCTCGTTCGCGCAC
>CAZFTZ010000292.1:0-3391 GCA_964521875.1 uncultured Cellulomonas sp.
CAGGTCGACCCGTCGCTCGTCAAGCGGCTGGAGACCGGGCGCGGCATCGCCCTCATGGCCCTGGTCGCCATCCTCTCGACGCTGGAAGCCGTCAACCCGATCGACCCCGCCGGCCCCGAGGCGCACTCGGTGCTGATGAACCGTGTGCCCCGGCAGGGTATGACCCCGATGGGCGCCGAGCTGGCGGATGCCGCCGGCCTCTGACACCTACGGCCCGAACTCCGGCACGGCGCGGTGCAGCCGACTGTGCCGGTAGGAGTACGTCGTGTAGACCACGGCCCCGACGACGAGCCAGACGAGGAACCGCAGCCACGTCAGCGTCGTCAGGTTGAGCATCAGCCACAGGCACGCGACGCCCGAGACCACCGGCAGCACCGGGGACCACGGCACCCGGAACCCGCGCGGCAGGTCCGGTCGCCGCCGGCGCAGCACGACGACCCCGAAGCTGACCAGCACGAACGCGGACAGCGTCCCGATGTTGATCATCTCCTCGAGCAGGTCCACCTGCGACAGCGCTGCGATCGCGGCGACGACCACCCCGGCGCCGATCTGCAGCCGCGCCGGCGTGCCGAACCGCCGCGAGGTGTGCGACAGCGGCCGTGGCAGCAGCCCGTCCCGGCTCATCGCGAACACGATCCGGGTCAGCCCGAGCATGAGCACCATGAGCACGCTCGTCAGGCCGAGCACGATGCCGACCGAGATCACCTTGCCCGCCCAGTCGGCGCCGACGAGCACGAACGCTGTCGTCAGCGACGGCGAGCCGGACGCGGCGAGCGCGGTGTACGGCACCATCCCGGTGACGACGACCGCGACCAGGATGTAGAGCACCGTCACCAGGGCCAGGCCGCCGAGCATGCCGCGCGGCATGGTGCGCTGCGGGTTCTTCGTCTCCTCGGCCGTGGTCGCGACGACGTCGAACCCGATGAACGCGAAGAACACCAGCGCCGCGCCACCCAGGATCCCGGACACCCCGTAGACCGACGGCGTGCTGCCGAGCGCCCAGTCGACCAGCGACTGGTGCAGTGCGCCGGACGGCGACGGCTGCGACGGCGGCACGAACGGGTGGTAGTTCGCCGCCTTGACGTAGCCGAACCCGGCGACGACGACGAACAGCGTGATCCCGACCTTGAGCACGGTGAACACGGCGTTCACCCGGGAGGACAGCCGGGTGCCGAGCGCCAGCAGCACGGTGAACACGCCGACGACGAGGACCGGGCCCCACGCGATCGCCACCGGCCCCAGGTGCACCGTCGAGGGCACCGAGAGGCCGAACAGGCCCAGCGCGTCGGACAGGTAGACGCCCCAGAACTTCGCGATCACCGCGGAGGCCAGCAGCATCTCGAGGATGAGGTCCCAGCCGACCACCCAGGCGACGGCCTCGCCCATCGTCGCGTAGCTGAAGGTGTACGCCGACCCCGCGATCGGCAGCGCCGACGCGAACTCGGCGTAGCACATGATCGCCAGCCCGCACACGACGGCGGCGATGACGAACGAGACGATGACCGCCGGCCCGGCGTAGTCCGCCGCCGCGGTGGCTCCCACCGAGAAGATGCCGGCACCCACGGCCACCGCCACGCCCATCACGGCGAGGTCCCACGCGGTGAGGCTGCGGCGCAGCGAGCGCTCCGGGTCGCCGGATGCCTCGAGCGCGGCCTCCACGGAGGGGCGTCGGAAGACGTCGACGGTCATGCGGACACCTCCTGGCCGGCCACTTGCACGTGGCCGACGAGCGGGTCGAGGTCCGTCGGCCCGAACGCGACGTTGATGCGCGGCGTGACGACCACGCGGTCGCCGTCGACGTCGGCCGTCACCGTCCACACGTGCGGCGTCTCGACATGCCGCACCGTCAGCACGTACCGGTCCGTCGTGGTCCACGTGCCACTGACCAGCGAGGCCGGCGACTGCCCGCGCTGCTTCGGCAGCGGGTTCGTCACCAGCTGCGGCACGGGCTCCTCGTGGCCCGGGTGCAGCGTGAGGGCGCCGTCGCGCCAGCGGACGACGAGCTCGTCGGCCACCCCGCCGGCCGCGAACGACGCCGACACGAGGCCGAGCGGGTTGTCCTCGAACGTGATCGTGCGCCGCGACAGCCGCTGCGCGGTCGGTGTCACCGCCCGGCCCGCCGGCGGGTCGAGCCGCAGGCACGCCAGCCGCTTCTCGAGGGCGCCGCGGCCCGCGTCGTCCTGCGGAAGCGCCTCGTCGTGCAGCCCCGGCAGCAGGTGGTCCCACACCGCCTGCAGCACCGCGCCGGTGTCGGCGAACCCGCCCGTGATCGCGACGACCGCGTCCTCGTCGGGCAGCACCAGGGAGAACTGGCCGAAGGCGCCGTCCGCGCGGAACCCGTGCCGGGACCGCCAGAGCTGGAAGCCGTAGCCCTGCTGCCAGTCGACGCCGTCCCAGTGCGCCGTCGGCACCTGTGCGGCGCTGGCCTGCGCCACCCAGCCCTCGGGCAACACCCGGCGGCCCTGCCAGAGACCGTCCTGCAGGTAGAGCAGACCGAGCTTCGCGGCGTCCTCGGTGAGGATCGACATGCCGGTACCGCCCAGGTCGACGTCGTCCGGGCTGACCTCGGTGGTGACCCCGGTGATGGCCAGCGGCTCGAACAGGCGCGGGCGGAGGTAGTCGAGCAGGTGCTGACCGGTGACGCGCTGCAGGATCGCCGAGAGCACGTGCGTGCCGGGCGTGTTGTAGACGAAGCGCTCGCCCGGCTCGTGCACCAACGGCGTCGCCAGGAACTGCTCCACCCATCGGCCGGGGGTCTCCATCGCCGTCGGCTCGGCGTCGTGGCCGCCGCTCATCGTCAGCAGGTGGCGCACGGTCAGGCGCGCCAGACGTTCGTCGGGCACCGCCGGCGCCTGGTCCGGGAGCAGGGACACCACCGGGTCGTCGAGCGAGAGCAGGCCCTCGGCGACGGCGAACCCGACGGCGGTGGACGTGAAGCTCTTCGACATCGAGTACACCGTCTGCGGGCGGTCCGGTCCGAACGGCGCGGCCCAGCCCTCGGCGACGACGTGCCCGTGGCGCACCACCATGAGCGAGTGCAGCTCGGGCATGGCGACGAGCGAGTCGAGGGTGGCGAGGAGGGCGGCGGGCTCGACGCCCTGTGCCTCGGGGGTGCTGCGCGGCAATGAGCGGGTCACGGGCCCACACCCTGCCACCACCCGGCCACCAGCCCGCACACCGTTCGGGAGGTGGTCCCCGACCGCGCCCACCCCGCGCCGACGCACGACCGTCCAGCCCCCACCCCCGGGTTACACCCTCCGCCCCTCTCGACTTTCCCGACATCGACGGGGTGGTGCGCCCCCACGATGTCGGAGAACTCCGGCCGGAGTGGGCCGGACGTGACGGAGCCCGGCCCCCTGGTGAGGGGACCGGGCTCCGGTCGTCGTGCGGC
>CAZFTZ010000293.1:0-13206 GCA_964521875.1 uncultured Cellulomonas sp.
CCTGCACAAGCGGTACGGCGACACGGTCGCCGTCGACGACGTCTCGTTCGACGTCCGCGAGGGCGAGATCTTCGGCGTCCTCGGTCCCAACGGCGCCGGCAAGACGACCTCGGTCGAGTGCGTCGCCGGCCTGCGTACCGCGGACGGCGGCACGCTGTGCGTGCTCGGCGCGGACCCGCAGACCCACCCCGAGGCGGTGCGCGACCTGCTCGGCGTCCAGCTCCAGGAGTCGGCGCTGCACGCGAAGATCACGGTCGCGGAGGCCCTCGCGCTGTTCGCGTCGTTCTACCCGCGGCCGGCCGACCCGGCCGAGCTGCTCGGCGTGCTCGACCTCGAGGGCAGTGCCGGCACCCGCTTCGACGCGCTCTCCGGCGGGCAGAAGCAGCGGCTGTCGATCGCGCTCGCCCTGGTCGGCAACCCGAAGGTCGCGATCCTCGACGAGCTGACCACCGGACTGGACCCCACGGCCCGGCGCGCCACATGGGACTTCGTCGAACGCGTCCGCGACCGGGGCGTGACGATCGTGCTGGTCACGCACTTCATGGACGAGGCCGAGCGGCTGTGCGACCGCCTCGTCGTCATCGACCACGGCCAGGTCGTCGCACAGGGCACCCCGTCGGGGCTGATCGACGCGCTCGACGGCGGCCGCGTGGTGCGGCTGCGGCCGGCGCCGGTGGACCGGGCTCGTGCGCACGACGAGCTCGCGCGGCTGACCGGCACGGACCCGGCGGTGTCCGCGGTGACGGAGGTCGGCGACGAGCTCGAGGTGACCGGGGACCGGCGCGTGCTGTTCTCCGTGGTGCAGGCGCTCAGTGCCGCGGACCTGCTGCCTGACGACGTGCGCACCGTGCCGCGCACGCTCGAGGACGTCTTCGTGCGAGTGACCGGCCGTGCCTACGACCCTCGCGCGGCCGCCGACCTGGAAGGAGCGTCACGATGACCACCCTGACCCCCACCGCGCCGCGCGGCGTGCGGGCCGTCGTCGGCGGTCGCGGCTTCGCGACGCTGCTGCGCACCGAGTCCCGCATCTGGACGCGGGACGGCGCGACGGTGTTCTTCTCCCTCGCGTTCCCCACCACGCTGCTGCTCGGAGTCGGGTTCGGCATCCCGGGGATGCGCGAGCCGATGACCGACGTCCCGCCTCAGTGGCAGGGCCTGACACCGGCGGCCGCCTACGTGCCCGTGCTGCTCGCGGTCTCCCTCGCGACGCCGCTGCTCACCGTGATGCCGGTGGCGTTCGGCCAGTACCGCGAGCGCGGCGTGCTGCGGCGGCTGTCGACGACGCCGATGCGTCCCCAAGCGCTCGTCGTCGCCCACCTGCTGATCAACCTGGCGGCGATCGTCGCCGCGTCGTGCCTGATGCTGGTCGCCGGCGAGGCCGCGTTCGGCGTCGAGCCGCCGCACCACGTCGGGACCGTGGTGCTCGCCTACCTGCTCGGCATCGCCGCGATGTACTCGCTCGGCGTGCTGGTCGCCGCGCGCGTGCCGCGTGGCAGCGCGGCGTCGGGCATCGGCTCGCTGCTGTACTTCCCAATGCTGTTCTTCGCCGGTGTGTGGACCCCGGGACCGGTGATGCCGGACGCGGTGGCGGCGGTCGCGAAGTTCACGCCGCTCGGTGCCGCCTCGCAGGCGATGACGGCGGGCTGGTTCGAGGACGGGTTCCCGGTGCTGCGCCTCGTCGTGCTGGCGGCGTGGACCGCGGTGGTGCTGCCGCTGGGGATCAGGCTGTTCCGCTGGCGGTGACGGGGCCGGTCTCAGCCGGCGGCGAGCGCCTGTGCCAGCGCCGCGTACGCCGGCTTGGGCGTGGCGTCGTCGGCCCACGGGGTGGCGGCGCCCTCGTCGGGGAAGGTGGACGGCACCCAGGAGTAGGTGTCCGGCGAGCCCCAGAGCGTGACCGACCGGCACCGGTCGACGTCGAGGCAGGCCGTGACGGCCTTCCGGAAGTAGTCCGCCTGATCCGCGAGCTGGTCGTCGTCCGGCTCGTCGCCGTGCAGCCGGATGCGCACGTCGAGCTCGGTGATCGCCACGTCGAGGCCGAGGCCGGCGAACTCGTCGAGGGTGTCCGCCAGGTCGGAGGGGAACGGGTCGTCGAGCGACAGGTGCCCCTGCAGGCCCATGCCGCCCACCGGCACGTCCTCGTCCTGCAGCTTCTTCACCAGGTCGCGGTAGGCGTCGCGCTTGTCCTTGCTCGACTCGACCCCGTAGTCGTTGAGGTAGAGCACCGCGTCGGGGTCCGCCTGGTGCGCCCAGCGGAACGCGTCGGCGAGGATGCCGGTCCCCAGCTGCTCGAGGAACGGGTTCCCCGGGACGACGTCGCCCTGGTCGTCGTACACCTCGTTGGCGACGTCCCAGGCTGCGATCCGGCCCTTGAAGTGGCCGACGACCGTGGTGATGTGGTCGCGGAGGATGCCGCGCAGCTCGTCGTCGCTGAAGTGCCCGCCGGTGAGCCAGCCGGGGTTCTGCTGTGACCACAGCAGGTTGTGACCGCGCACCTGCTGGTGGTGCTGCTCGGCGAAGTCGACCACCGCGTCCGCGGCGGCGAAGTCGTACCGGTCGCGCCCGGGATGCACGGACTCCCACTTGAGCGCGTTCTCCGGCGTCAACGACGAGAACTGGCCGGCCAGCAGCGTGCGGTAGGCGTCGTCGGTGGTGAACGGGTCGTCGCTGACGTGGCCGCCGCCGACCACGGACGAGCCGACGAGCACGCCGTCCGGGGCCAGGTCACGCAGCGCCGGGCCGCCGTCGGTGTCCGACGGAGCTGGGCCCGGAGCTGGCGCGGCCGGGGCGCCGCAGGCTGCGACGAACAGTCCGAGGACGACGACGAGGGCCGTCGCGGCACGCGTCGGGCGAGCCATGGCCCCGTGGTGCCGGGACCGCGCCGGGGTCGTCGTCCTCGCCGTCATGGTCAGCAGACTGACAGTTCGCCGGTCACGGTGCCGACCCGGCATGCGGTCGTCACGGCACCGCACGTGGTCGCTCGGAGGACCGCGGGAGTCCTTCGGGGGCTGGTCAGCGCGGCGTGAGCCGGAAGATCCGCAGCTTGCGCCCCGCTGCGCGCTCGTACCCGCGGTAGCCCGGCCAGTTGCGCTCCAGCAGGGCCCAGGTCGCCTCGCGCTCGTCCGGCCCGACGAGCGTCGCCGTCACCTCGAGCCGGCGGCCGCGCACCTCGACGGCGGCCCGCGGGTGCGCCAGCAGGTTCGCCGTCCAGGCCGGGTGCTGCCCGCGCGCGAAGTTGCTGCCGGTGACCAGGAGGTCCAGCCCGTCCGGGCAGTACATCAGCTCGGTGCGACGCGGCTCGCCGGACCTCGCGCCGGTGGTGTGCAGGACGAGCGAGGGGACGATCGCTGCGGACAACGGTGTGCGCCCGCCGGCGACCACCCGGGTGGCGCGCTCCAGCGGCGGCATGATGCGCGGGCCGACGGCGCGGAACAGGCGGGTGCGGGACACCCACGCGACCGGGCGGCGCAGGAACCGGGGGAGCATCGGGCCATTCTGGTCCCGTGTCGCGGTCACCCCGGCGCATGCCGCCCGACGACGAAGGCCCCTGACCGGTGTCACCACTGGTCAGGGGCCTTCACTTCTCGGTCGGGGTGGCGGGATTTGAACCCACGACCTCCTCGTCCCGAACGAGGCGCGCTACCAAGCTGCGCCACACCCCGGGAAGCCTGACCAGGGTAACGGATCGCGCGCCGCGGACGAAACGCGATCCGTCCCCTACCGCCCGACGAGCGTCAGCAGCGTCGCCTCGGGACGCGTCGCGAACCGCACCGGCGCGTACGGCGACGTGCCTAGCCCGGCGGAGACGTGCAGCCACATCGAGTCGGCGCCGCCGGAGCGGTCGGGGCGGGCGCCGGGCCAGCCGTGCAGCCCCTTGGCACGGCGGGTGTCCAGGTCGCTGTTCGTCGTCAGCGCGCCCCAGAACGGCACGCCGATCTGCCCGCCGTGGGTGTGGCCGGCGATCGCGAGGTCGACGCCGTCGGCGTGCAGCGCGTCCAGCGCGCGGGTGTACGGCGCGTGCGTCACGCCGACGTGCAGGTCGACGTCGCCGGCGGTGCGGGCGTCGTCGGGCCCGCCGGCAGGCGGCATCCGGTCCAGGTTCAGGTGCGCGTCGGCGGTCCCGACGAAGGACACCCGCCGCCCGTCGAGGTCCAGCGCGCCGCGGTGGTTGTCCAGGTCGAGCCAGCCCGCACCGGTGAACCGGGCGACCAGCTCGCGCCACGGCAGCTTGACGGGCTTCACGGGCTCGGTGCGCGCGTCCGGCAGCAGATAGCGGGCGGGGTTCTTCGGGCGCGGCCCGACGAAGTCGTTCGAGCCCAGCACGAACGCCCCGGGGATCGCCAGCAGCGGGTCCAGGGCGTCGAGCAGGGCGGGCATCGCGTCCAGGTGCGCCCAGTTGTCGCCGGTGTCGACGACGAGGTGCGGGTGCCAGGTCGCCAGGTCGCGGACCCAGGCGACCTTGTCATGCTGGCTGGGCGTCAGGTGCAGGTCGCTGACGTGCAGCACCCGCAGCGGGTCTTGGCCCGCCGGCAGCACCGGGACGGTGACCTGGCGCAGCACGTACCAGCGCACCTCGACGAGCGCGCCCCACGCGAGCGCCCCGGCAGCGGCGAGCGCGAGTGCACCGGCGGTGCGAGCCGCCGCCGAACGGCCTTCGGGCATCAGGGCCTGTTCCGGCCGGGACCGCCCGAACCGCCCCCGTCGGAGTTGCAGCCCGGCAGGTTGGGGTTGGCCTGGCACAGGTCTTGCCTGGAGGTGGTTCCGTTGTCCGAGCCTGACTGCTGGTCCTGTTGCGCCTGCTCCTGGACCGGAGGCTGGCCCTGCCCGTTCGACAGCGTGATGGTGATCGTCGAGTTCTTCGGCGCCTTGCCGGTCGCCGACTGGTCCACCACCGTCCCGGCGGGCCGGTAGTCCGTCGCCTGGTCCTTGGCGACCTTCACCTGGAACCCGGCACCCTTGAGCGTGCTCGTGGCGACGTCCTGCGTCATGCCGACGACGTCCGGCACGGACACCTGCTCGCCGTAGATCTCCTTGTTGCCGGCGGCGGCGAAGTCGGGCACGGTCTGGCTGGCCATCGCGGCGTCCATGAACTCTCGCCAGATCGGCGCCGGGATGTCCGAACCGTAGGGACCGGACCCGCGGCTGGTGTACCTGTGCCCGTTGATCGTCTGGCCGTGCATCGTCGTGAACGAGTCCGGGTGGCCCACCCAGACGGCCGCGGCGCGCAGCGGGGTGTAGCCGACGAACCAGATGTCCTCGTTCTCGGACGTGGTGCCCGTCTTGCCGGCCGCCGGGTACGCGGGCGCGCCGACGGCCTTCGCGGTACCGGTCCACACGTTCTTCAGCGCGTAGGTGGCGGCCGAGGCGATCCGCGGCTCGAGCTTCTCCTGGCAGTTGGCCGACGGCACGGCCAGGTCCTTGCCCGACGAGTCGACGACCCGGGTGATCGCGATCGGCTGGCAGAACGTGCCGTTGGCGGCCAGCGCGGCGAACGCACCCGCCATCGCCAGCGGAGTGACGTTGTCCGACCCGATGACGTTGGCCGGCTTCGCCGCGATGTTCTGGCCGACGTCCGTGCCGCTCGGCTGCACCACGCCCAGGTCGGCCGCGCCCTGCATGATGTTGCACAGGTCGAGCTGCTCGGCCATCACCAGGTAGGCCGAGTTGACGGAGTTCTTCGTCGCGGTCAGGGCGTTCATCACGCCGCCGGCGCCCTCGGCGTTGCCGAACTTGTACGGGCCCTTGCCGTAGGGCGCACCGCACGCGGTGAAGTCGGCGAGCTGGAGGGTGCGCAGCGTGCCGTCGAACGTCTCGGACAGGCTGTGTCCCGCCTTGAGCCACTCCAGGAGCGTGAACGGCTTGAACGTCGACCCGGGAGCGAAGCCGGCCGACCCGCCGTACGCCTGCGACGTGTTCCAGTTGACCGACGTCTGGCCCGGCGCGGGGTCCTGCACCGCGGAGTAGTCGCGGTTCTGCGCCATCGCGGTGATCTTGCCCGTGCCGGGCTCGACGACGGTCATCGCGGCGCCGACGCCGGACGGGTCGGTGGCCGGCACGTGGTCGTTGACAGCCTGGACGGCAAGCGCCTGCTCGGACGGGATCAGCGTCGTGGTGATCGTCAGGCCGCCGCGGTACAGCAGCTCCAGGCGGGAGTCCTTGTCCGCCCCGAACGCCGGGTCGTTGCGGATGACCTTGGTGACGTAGTCGCAGAAGAAGCCGGAGCCGGGGACGTTGTCGCCCGCGACCATGCAGCCCTGGCGCACCGGGCTGGGCTTCAGCGTGTCGCCGATCGGGGTCGCGATGCCCTGCTGGTACTCGTCGTCGGTGATGTAGCCCTGGTCGTGCATCGTGCCGAGCACGATGTTGCGGCGGTACTGCGAGTCCGAGGGGTGGAGCACCGGGTCCCACTTCGTCGGGCTCTGCGTGATGCCGGCGATGGTGGCGGCCTCGAGGTAGGTGAGCTCGGAGGCGTGCTTGCTGAAGTAGTACTGCGCGGCCGCCTCCACGCCGTAGATCGAGCTGGCACCGAACTGCGCGATGTTGAGGTAGGCCTCGAGGATCTGGTCCTTGCTCAACCGCTTCTCGAGCGTGATGGCGAGCTTGGCCTCGCGCAGCTTGCGCGCGTAGCCCTCGGAGCCCTTGTTGACCGTCGCCGCCTCGATGGCGGCCTGCCGCTCCACCGGGTCGTCGATGGTCTGCGCGGCCTGGAGCTGGACGTTCTTGATGTACTGCTGCGTCAGGGTGGATGCGCCCTGCGTCTCGTTGCCGAACTGGCCGACGGCGAAGGCGCGCAGCATGCCCTGCGGGTCGATGCCGGAGTGCTCGTAGAACCGCTTGTCCTCGACCGAGATGACGGCCTTCTGCATGATCGGCGCGATCTCGTTGAGCGGGACGATGACGCGGTTCTCGTCGAAGAACGTCGCCAGCAGCGTGCCGTCGGCGGCGAGGATCACCGACTTCTGGGGCAGCGTCGTGAGGTTGAGGTCGGTCGGCAGGTCGTCGAACGCCTGGGTGGTCAGGTTGGTCGCGCCGTTCGCGAGAGCGACCGCCGGCAGCGCCAGGCCGGCGGCGAGCACACCGCCGATGCCGGCCATGAGGACGAACGAGACGAGCAGCGCGACCCCTTGGGCCGCGTGACCCGTGGCGCGGGCGGCGCGGCCGGAGCGGCCACGCGAGCGCGGACGAGCAGACATGCTGCGAGGGTAGTCGGAGCCGGCCCGGCTGCCGAGGCGGCGGGTGCACCGCCCGATCGACCTCCACCGGACCTGCACACCAGCGCCGTCGCGTGCCTGTCCTCCCTCACGGTGCCCGACGACCACGAACAGCCTGTCGCGTGGGACGTTCGGCCCTGTCGTCGTCCTGCACGCGGCTCGCGCCGCGGGATCCGTTGTGAGAGCGCTCCCATCATCCTGGTCGGGATAGTGACACCTGTCCCCGCCTGCTGATATGACCCGGTAGGGCACTCGTCAGGGAGCGGCTGAGCCGCTAACGTCCGCCGCAGGGGGCGGGACGCCCGGACGGACAGGGAGGCGTTCGGTGAGTGTGGGGGCGGTCAAGGATGGTCACTGGACGGCGAGCGCAGCGTGCGGCAAGGGCCGGCTGCAACCCGATGCCCTGTTCGTCGAGGGTTCCGCACAGCGCGAGGTGCGCAGCGTCTGCGTGACCTGCCCGGTGCGCCTCGAGTGCCTGGCCGACGCGCTGGACTCCCGCACCGACTTCGGGGTCTGGGGCGGCATGACGGAGCGCGAGCGGCGTGCCCTGCTGCGACGCCGCCCGGAGGTCCGCTCGTGGCGTGCCGAGCTCGTGTCGGGTACCGACGTGCTGGGCGTGTGCTGAGCCGTCCCCCTAGGGTGTGGCCATGGCCACCACGCAGTGGGAGTACGCAACGATCCCCCTCGTCATCCATGCAACCAAGGCGATCCTCGACCAGTGGGGATCCGACGGCTGGGAGCTGGTGACGGTGATCTCCGGACCGGACGGCGGCCTGGTCGCCTACCTCAAGCGCCCGAAGGCGGCGTGATGGCGGTCGCCGACCGCCTCACCGAGCTCGGGCTGACGTTGCCGGTCGTCGCCGCACCCGTCGGCGCCTACGTCCCGGCGGTGCGCTCCGGTGCCCTGGTCCACACCTCCGGCCAGCTCCCGTTCGTCGCCGGCGCGCTGCCCGCCACGGGCCTCGTCGGCGGCACCGTGACCGCGGAGGACGCCAAGGGCTACGCGGAGACCGCCGCGCTCAACGCGGTCGCGGTGGTCGCGACGCTGCTCGCGGCGGAGACCGGCGAGGAGCCGGTCGCCGCGCTGGAGCGGGTGACGCAGGTGGTCAAGGTGGTCGGCTTCGTCGCGAGCGACCCGTCGTTCACCGGCCAGCCCGGAGTGGTCAACGGGGCCAGCGAGCTGCTCGGCGCCCTGTTCGGCGACGCCGGCCGGCACGCACGGTCAGCGGTGGGCGTCGCGGCGTTGCCGCTCGGCTCGCCGGTCGAGGTGGAGATCGTCGTCGAGACCCGCTGACGCGGCCGGTCTCGTCGGGCCGCCGCGCGGGGCAGGGAGTCCGCCGGGCCGCCGGCTGCAGAGACCGGCGTCTCGTCGGGCCGCCTTGAGCCGGGCAGGCCTCGCCATCCCCTTGCGTCAGTGGGCGCGCCGCTCCAGCCGCTCGGTCTCGATGAGCACCACGGCACGCCCCTCGCGGCGGATCCAGCCGCGGGTCGCGAAGTCCGCCAGCGCCTTGTTCACCGTCTCCCGCGAGGCGCCGACGAGCTGTGCCAGCTCCTCCTGCGTCAGGCCGTGCGCCACCCGGATGCCGTCCGAGACCGGCTGGCCGAACCGCTCCGAGAGGTCCAGCAGCCGCTTGGCCACCCGGCCCGGCACGTCGGTGAAGACGAGGTCGGCCAGCGCCTCGTTGGTGCGGCGCAGCCGGCGAGCCAGGATCCGCAGCAGGTGCTCGGCGACCGAGGGCGTCGTCGCGAGCCACTTCGCGAGCTCGCCGTGTCCCATCTGCAGCACCACGGTGTCGGTGAGCGCGGTCGCCGTGGCAGTGCGCAGGCCCGGGTCGAACAGCGACAGCTCGCCGATCAGCTCGCCCGGGCCCAGCACGGCCAGCAGGTTCTCCCGGCCGTCGTTCGAGCGCCGGCCCAGCTTCACCTTGCCGGAGCGGATGACGTAGAGGCAGTCGCCCGCCTCACCCTCGTGGAACAGCACGTCGCCGCGCGGGACGTTGACGCGGCTGAGGGAGTCGAGCACGGCACGGGCGTCGTCCGGGTCCAGGCCTGCGAACAGTGGGGAGTCGACCACTACCTCGTCGCCGGCCATCGGACCTCCTGCCACCTCACCGCGGACGTGCCAGCCACCCAGTCTGCCCCACGGCGAGCGGTGCTGGTCAGAGGCGGTGACCGTGTTCCGGGTCGGAGCCCAGGACGGCGTCGGGGTCGCTCGCGAGGCGGTCGATGAGAGCGTCCGTCGCGGCGACGAAGGCCTCCTCGACACCGGCCTGGTACCGGGCGAGCCGCTTGTCGAGCGCACGGAGCTCCTCCAGCCGGCCGACGTCGGAGGCGTCACGCTCGCCGAGCACGCACGACAGCTCGTCGGGCCGCGGTACCTCCAGGCCCACCTCGAGCGGGAGCGCGAACGCCAGCTCCTCGCCGAGCGCCTGCGGGCCGACCGTCCGTGCGACGAGCAGGTCCAGCCGCGCTCGCACCAGGCGGCGCCACCAGGCGATCCGTGCCCGCTCCGCGCGCAGCGCGCGATGGTCGAGGCGGAGGGAGCGGATCTCCTGCTCGGTCGCTGCCGCCATCGACCCTCCCGATCGTCGGGCCCGCCGGTGCGGGCTCTGAGCGGGATCGGCCCGCCATGACGCGACCTTAAGGAAGTGCACCGACAATCGCTCGTCCGGACCAGGGACCGCGAGCGGGCGGGCAGCGGCGTCGGTGGTGCCGCGTACGCTGCCCGCGTGCCGCAGACCCCCGCCGCCCACGCGACCAGCCCCGTCACCGGTGAGACCAGGTTGGCGCTGACCCGCCGGGCCCGCCGCATCGACCGCGCCCTGGCGGTGCGCTACCCGGACGCTCGCTGCGAGCTGGACTTCCGCACCCCGTTCGAGCTGCTGGTCGCCACGGTGCTGTCCGCGCAGACGACGGACGTGCGCGTCAACCTGACGACGCCGACGCTGTTCGGCCGTTTCCCGGACGCGGTCGCTATGGCGGCCGCGCCGCCCGACGAGCTCGAGGCGATCCTGCAGCCGCTCGGGTTCTTCCGCGCCAAGACCAGGGCGGTGCAGGGGTTGTCGGCCGAGCTCGTCGCGCGGTTCCGGGGCGACGTGCCGCGGCGGATGAGTGACCTGGTGACGCTGCCGGGCGTGGGCCGCAAGACGGCCAACGTGGTGCTGGGCAACGCGTTCGGCATCCCGGGGCTGCCGGTGGACACGCACGTGCTGCGGCTGTCGCACCGGCTCGGCTTCACGACGAGCGACGACCCGGTGCAGGTGGAGAAGGACGTCACGGCGCTGCTGCCGCGCTCGGACTGGGTGATGGCCAGCCACCACCTGATCTTCCACGGCCGGCGCACCTGCTTCGCACGGCGGCCGGCCTGCGGGGCGTGCCCGGTGTTCGCGATGTGCCCCTCGGCGGGCATCGGCGAGACCGACCCGGTGAAGGCCGCCGCCCTCGTCAAACCCTGACTCAGGCCGGGAGCTCGGCCAGCCAGTCGAGCAGCAGGCCGGTCACCAGGCCCGGCGCCTCTTCGGCCGGGTAGTGGCCGACGCCGGCGAGCAGCTCCCAGCGGTAGGGGTCGGCCAGCCGGCGGGTGCGCCGGTGCAGCGCGGCGGCGGTCGGTGACCGGACGCCGTCGCGGTCGCCGTGGACCTGCAGCGTGGGCACCGGGCGGGCGTCCTCGAAGACGCCGAGGTAGCGCCGGCCGTCCGGCCGCGGGCGAGAGCGCACCAGCCATCGCAGCTGCTCGAGCTGGCTGTGCGCGGCGAACGGCACGCGCAGCGCGCGGGCATAGCGCTCGGAGGTCTCCCGGTCCGGCCAGCCGCGCGAGCCCGCGCCGGCCGTGAGCAGCCGGCGCACGTAGAGGGCGTCGGCCAGCCGGTGCTCCGGCACGGACGGGACCAGCGCCAGCGCGACGCGACGGGCGGCCGTCGGGTGCATCGGCGCGAGCACCGCGTCCAGCGGGTGGGTGGCGGCCAGCGCACCGACGGCGCGGACCACGTCGTCGTGCATCGCCGCGGTGGCCCAGGCGACGTGCGCCCCGGTCCCGGAGCCGACGAGCACGCACCGGTCGGCACCGAGCGAACGGATGACCCGTGCGACGTCCGTCGCCATCGTCGGGGTGTCGTAGCCGTGCGGCGGCTTGTCCGAGCCGCCGGTGCCGCGCAGGTCCATCGCCGCGACCCGGTAGCCGGCGTCCGCCAGCGCGGGCAGCTGGTGGCGCCAGGCCCACCAGTACTGCAGCAGGTCGTGCAGCAGCACGACGAGGGGTGCGTCGCGCTCGTCGGGCCCGCACACGGCGACGTGGAAGCGGGCGCCGTTGGCCGCGACGAACTTGTGCTGCCAGGGCCCCTCGACGGCAAGCTCGGCGGAGTCGACGGCGGTCATCGCCCCCGAACCTACCCCGACCCATGCGCTCGGCGGCGGGATAGCGTCGGCACGACGAGGGAGGGCGGCCCATGGGGTGGGTGGAGCACGCGGTGTGGTGGCAGGTGTACCCGCTGGGGTTCACCGGTGCCCCGATACGTGAGCCCGACGTCGCTCCCCCCGCGACGCCACGGCTGGACCGCCTGGCGGCCTGGCTGGACCACGCGGTCGAGCTGGGCGCCAACGGCCTGCTGCTGGGCCCGGTGTTCGCGTCCACCTCGCACGGCTACGACACGGTGGACCACCTCCGGATCGACCCCCGGCTGGGGGACGACGAGGCGTTCGACCGGCTGGTCGCCGCGTGCCGCGCCCGCGGGCTGCGGGTGCTGCTGGACGGCGTGTTCAACCACGTCGGTGCCGAGCACCCGCTGGTGACGCGGGCTCTCGCCGAGGGGCCGGGCGGCCGGTACGCCGGCTGGTTCCGGATCGACTGGGACGCCCCGGGCGGGCCACGGCCCGAGGTGTTCGAGGGCCACTCCTCGCTGGTGGAGCTGAACCACCACGAGCCGGCGGTGGCCGCCTTCGTCGGCGACGTGATGACGCACTGGCTGGGGCGCGGGATCGACGGCTGGCGGCTGGACGCGGCGTACCGGGTGCCGGCGGCGTTCTGGGCGTCGGTGCTGCCCCGGGTGCGCGCCGGGTTCCCCGACGCGTGGTTCGTCGGCGAGGTGCTGCACGGCGACTACGCGGGCTACGTCACGGCGTCCGGGCTTGACTCGGTGACGCAGTACGAGCTGTGGAAGGCGGTCTGGTCGTCGCTGGCCGACCGGAACTTCTTCGAGCTCGACTGGGCGCTGCGCCGCCACGACGGCTTCCTCGACACGTTCGCCCCGCAGACCTTCGTCGGGAACCACGACGTGACGCGGATCGCCAGCAGGGTCGGTTGGGACGCGGCGCTGCTCGCGCTCGTCGTGCTGATGACGGCCGGCGGCGTGCCGTCGGTCTACTACGGCGACGAGTGGGGCCTCACGGGTGTCAAGGAGGAGCGGGTCGGCGGGGACGACGCGATCCGGCCGGCGTTCCCGGACTCCTCGGCGCGGCTGCCACCCGAGGGAGCGCGCATCTTCCGGGCGCACCAGGACCTCGTTGGGCTGCGCCGGCGCCACCCCTGGCTCGTCCGCGCGCGGACGAGTGCGACGACGCTGACGAACACCCGGTACGTCTACGAGGCGCGCGGCGACGGCGAGATGCTCACGGTCGAGCTCGACGTGACCGAGGACCCACGGGCGCGGGTGACGGCGCCCGACGGCCACGTGCTCTTCGCGTGGGGGCGAGACCCGGGCTAGAGGTCCGCGGTCTCCGGCACGGTCGCCGACGACCGCTCGTCGGCCGGCCGGCGGGTCTCCTTCGGTGGGTCGAACCGGTAGCCGACGTTGCGCACCGTGCCGATCAGCTGCTCGTGCTCCGGCCCGAGCTTGGCGCGCAGCCTCCGGACGTGGACGTCGACCGTCCGGGTGCCCCCGTAGTAGTCGTAGCCCCAGACCTCCTGCAGCAGCTGGGCGCGGGTGAACACCCGGCCCGGGTGCTGCACCAGGTACTTGAGGAGCTCGAACTCCTTGTACGTCAGGTCGAGCGGGCGTCCGCG
>CAZFTZ010000294.1:0-4604 GCA_964521875.1 uncultured Cellulomonas sp.
CGGCGGCGACGCCCCGGTCAGCGTCCAGTCGATGACCACGACCCTCACCGCCGACGTCAACTCCACGCTCCAGCAGATCGCCGAGCTGACCGCCGCAGGCTGCGACATCGTCCGCGTCGCGGTGCCCAGTCAGGACGACGCCGACGCGCTGCCCGCGATCGCGCACAAGAGCCAGATCCCCGTCATCGCCGACATCCACTTCCAGCCGAAGTACGTGTTCGCGGCGATCGACGCCGGGTGCGCCGCGGTGCGCGTCAACCCGGGCAACATCCGCAAGTTCGACGACCAGGTCAAGGAGATCGCGAAGGCCGCCCAGGACGCGGGCGTCAGCCTGCGGATCGGCGTCAACGCCGGCTCGCTCGACCCGCGGCTGCTGGAGAAGCACGGCGCGGCGACGCCCGAGGCGCTCGTCGAGTCGGCCGTGTGGGAGGCCTCGCTGTTCGAGGAGCA
Organism: uncultured Cellulomonas sp.; assembly: GCA_964521875.1. Lineage (GTDB taxonomy): Bacteria > Actinomycetota > Actinomycetes > Actinomycetales > Cellulomonadaceae > Cellulomonas. Next base: position 451 of record CAZFTZ010000294.1, read on the forward strand.
CGACTTCCACGACTTCAAGATCTCCGTCAAGCACCACGACCCGGTGGTGATGGTGCGCGCCTACGAGCTGCTCTCCGAGCGGGGCGACTGGCCGCTCCACCTCGGTGTCACCGAGGCCGGCCCGACCTTCCAGGGCACCATCAAGTCCGCGACCGCGTTCGGCGCGCTGCTGAGCAAGGGCATCGGCGACACGATCCGGGTCTCGCTGTCCGCGCCTCCGGTCGAGGAGGTCAAGGTCGGCATCCAGATCCTGCAGTCGCTCAACCTGCGGCCGCGCAAGCTGGAGATCGTCTCCTGCCCGTCCTGCGGGCGGGCCCAGGTGGACGTGTACTCGCTGGCCGAGCGGGTGACCGCCGGGCTGGAGGGGCTCACCGTGCCGCTGCGCGTCGCCGTGATGGGCTGCGTCGTCAACGGCCCGGGGGAGGCGCGCGAGGCGGACCTCGGCGTCGCCTCCGGCAACGGCAAGGGCCAGATCTTCGTCAAGGGCCAGGTGGTCAAGACCGTGCCGGAGTCGCAGATCGTCGAGACGCTGATCGACGAGGCGATGCGGATCGCCGAGACGATGGAGGCCGACGAGTCCGGCGCCCCGGTGGTCACCGTCGGCTGAGAGGCCCGCCGGCGGCGCGCCGCCGAGCGATCCCGGGGACGTCCACAGCCCCCTGAGGCACAATCACCCGTATGGACGTGCGGCGTGGCGCGCTGCTCGACGCCCGGCACACGGGAGCACTCGTGCTGGGCGAGATGCACGTCGCGCGCGTGCTGGCGATGTGCGCCGCCGACCCGGTCGGCACGGTGCTCGCCTCGGTGCGCCTGGAGCACGCCCTGGCGTCGGGGCTGCGTGCCTCCGGCGGCGAGCTGTGGGGCTACGGCGAGGACGGCGAGCTCGTCGCCGCCTGCTGGGTGGGCGCCAACCTCGTCCCGATCGTGCCACCGGAGCTGGACCCGGCCACCCGCCACCGGGCGCTGGAAGCCCTGGCCGAGCTGGGGGCGACCCGCGGGCGACGGTGCTCGTCGATCGTCGGGCCACGGGACGACGTGCTCGACCTGTGGGACCGGCTGCGCGCCACCTGGCCGCCGGCGCGCGACGTGCGCGAGGACCAGCCGTCGATGGTGATCGACGGTCCGTCCCGTCTCGCCGCGGACCCGCAGGTACGCCGGTCGCGGCCCGACGAGCTCGACGTGGTGCTCCCCGCGTGCGTGGCGATGTTCACCGAGGAGGTCGGCTACTCGCCCCTCGGCGCCGGTGGCTACTACGAGGCGCGGGTGCGCACGCTCATCGGCCAGGGCCGCTCGTTCGTCCGCGTCGAGGGCGGCCGCGTCGTGTTCAAGGCGGAGGTCGCCGCGGTGGCGCTCGGCGTCGGCCAGGTGCAGGGCGTCTGGGTGACGCCGGACCGGCGCGGCGAGGGCCTGTCGGAGACGGGCATGGCGGCCGTCGTCGCGGCGGCACGTGCCGAGATCGCGCCGGTGGTGTCGTTGTACGCCAACGCGTACAACGTGCGTGCGCTCGCGGCCTACCGGGCGGTCGGGTTCCGGCAGGTCGGCACCTACGCCACCGTGCTGTTCTGAGTCGCCGTTCCGAGTCGCCGGCGCGAGTCAGCGCAGCAGCTTCGACAGCCGCCGGTCAGCCAACGGCTTGCCCCCGGTCTGGCAGGTGGGGCAGTACTGCAGGGAGGAGTCGGCGAAGCTCACCTCGTGCACCGTGTCGCCGCACGGCACGCCGTCCCATCCAGGGCAGGGCTGACCGGTGCGGCCGTGGACGCGCATCGAGGCGCGCTTGGCGTCCTTGAGCTCGGCGGCGGGCTTGCCGGACGCCTCGTCGACCGCCTCCGACAGCACCGAGCGGATCGCGGTGTGCAGGGCCGCGACGTCGTCGGGCGAGTAGCCGCCGGTGAGCCGGAACGGGCTGGTGCGCGCGACGAAGAGGATCTCGTCGGAGTAGGCGTTGCCGATGCCGGCGATCGTGCCCTGGTCCCGCAGCAGGCCTTTGACCTGCTGGTTGTGGGCGCCGAGCAGCGCGCCCAGACGCGCGGCCGTGAACTCGTCGGACAGCGGCTCGACGCCCAGCGAGGCGATCTGCGGCACCTCGTCCGGGTCGCGGACCACGTGGACGGCGAGCCGCTTGCGGGTGCCCTGCTCGGTCAGGTCGAAGCCGGAGCCGTCGTCGAGCCGTACCCGCAGCGCCAGCGGCGAGCGGCCGGGGCGCACCGGGGTCGTCGGCAGCGCGTCGGACCAGCGCACCCACCCGGCGCGCGACAGGTGCCAGATCAGGTGCAGCACCTCGCCGCCAGGGTCGGCGCACACCAGGTCGAGCCACTTGCCGTGCCGCTGCGCATCCGCGACGACCGCGCCGACGAGCGCCGACAGCGGTGGGTCGAACGTCTTGAGGGCGTTGAGCTCGCCGAGCGCGGCGCCTGCGATCGCATGGTCGGACGCCCGCTCGCGCAGGAACGACGCGAGCGCCTCGACCTCCGGCAGCTCCGGCACCGCCCCATCGTCGCAGGTGCCGTCGGGTCAGCCCAGGGTGCGGGCGACCAGCGCGTCGAAGACACGGTCCGGGAGCACGCGGCGGGTGGCGAGCACCGGCCGGGCGCCGCGCCCGACGACGTACCTGGTGCGCGGTCGTGCGGTGGTGACGGCGCGCTCGATCACGCGGGCCACGACGTGCGGGTCCGAGCCGCCGATGCCGGACTCACCGTCGCCGATCGCGGCGACCATCCTCCGCACCCGATCGCCGTACGCGCCGTCGCCGGACCGGGCCAGGGCGCTGTCCATCGCGATGCCGCCCCACTCGGTGCGGATCGCGCCTGGCTCGACGACGACGACGCGGACGCCGAACGGGGCGACCTCCTGGCGCAGCGCGTCGCTCAGTCCCTCCACGGCGAACTTGGTGGCGTGGTACCAGCCGCCGAACGGGGTCGCGAACCGCCCGCCCATCGACGTGACGTTGACGATCGTGCCGCTGCGCCGGCTGCGCATCGCGGGCAGCACGAGCTGGGCCATCCGGGCGACGCCGAACAGGTTGACCTCGACCTGGCGGCGCGCCTCCTGCGGCGGGACGTCCTCGACCGCGCCGTAGGCGCCGTAGCCGGCGTTGTTCACCAGGACGTCGATCCGCTCCTCCGTCCCGAGCACCTGCGCGACACCGGCCGTCAGGGTGGCGTCGTCGGTGAGGTCGAGGGGGAGCGGCCGGATGCCGGCGCTGGCGAGCTCGGCCAGCCGGTCGGCGCGGCGCGCGGCCCCGTAGACGACGAGACCACGGGCGGCCAGGCGGCGAGCGGTGGCGGCTCCGATGCCGGACGTGGCGCCGGTGACGAGGGCGACGGGGGCCATGGGCATTCCTAACTAACCGGTTGGATGATCCGTGTCCCAGTGTGCGCGGGCGTGCCTCCACTGTCAACTAGTTGGTTAGTTGATATGGTGCGCGCCATGGAGAGGGACGCCGAGGCCACCCGTCGCAGGCTGCTGGACGCGGCGGCGGCGGAGTTCGCGCGGCACGGCATCGCCGGTGCCCGCGTCGACCGCATCGCGGCGGCGGCCCGGGCGAACAAGGCGCAGATCTACCACTACTTCGGGAGCAAGGACGACCTGTTCGACGCCGTCTTCGAGTCGTTCGTCGAGGCGTCGGTCGCCTCGGACTACTTCGACCCGGCCGACCTCGGCGAGACGGCCGGCCGGCTCTTCGACCAGTTCCAGGCGGCGCCCGAGCTGGGGCGGCTGACGAGCTGGTACCGGCTCGAGCGCGCGGGTTCGGCACCGTCCATCGCGCCGGTCGTCACGGCGAACGCCCGCAAGGTGGCGGCGATCCGCGCGGCCCAGCAGGCGGGCATCGTCGCGGAGGACATCCCGGCGGACGTGCTCCTCGGCCTGGTCATCACGATCGCGACGGCATGGACGTCGTTGCCGCCGGAGTTCGAGCAGCTCGTCGCGGGGCGTGCGCCGGGGGAGCGTCGCGCCGCGGTTGTCGACGCCGTGCGCAGGCTCGTCGCGCCCGGGCGCTGAGCGTCCACCCCGTTGCCGGCGCGCGCGGGGCGCCCGACGAGCGGCACTAGCCTTGCCACCATGCTCCTGCGCCTGTCCACGCTGTTCGTCCGCACCCTGCGCGAGGACCCCGCCGACGCCGAGGTGGCCAGCCACAAGCTGCTCGTCCGCGCCGG
>CAZFTZ010000295.1:0-7739 GCA_964521875.1 uncultured Cellulomonas sp.
GCCGAGCTGCTCGGCGAGGACGACCAGGCCGCCCGCGCCGAGGCGAAGGTCCGCGCCGCCGAGCGAGCCGAGGCGCTGGAGTACGCCCGCTCGGTGCTGTCCTCGGGCGCGACCGCCGGGACGATGATCCAGGTCGACGCCGAGCAGCTCGCGGCACGCTTCGACGGCGGCGGGCCGTCGCTCACCACCGCGGAGCGCGCCGCCACCGACCGGACGTGGACCTACGGGCACGTCGTGGTCGACGAGGCGCAGGAGCTGTCCGCGATGGCGTGGCGGACGCTGCTGCGCCGGGTACCGACGCGGTCGATGACCATCGTGGGCGACGTGGCGCAGACGTCGGCCGCCGGAGGGGCGCACGCCTGGGCCGCGATGCTCGACCCGGTGCTGCGCGGCTCGTGGCGGCTGGCGGAGCTGACGGTGAACTACCGCACCCCCGCCGTGGTCGCGGAGGCCGCCGGGCGCGTCGCCGCCGCGGCAGGGCTGCCGACGTCGCCGCTCACCTCCGCGCGTGACGTCCCGGACGCCCTGGTCATCCACCGGGTGGGCGCGGACGAGCTGGCGACCGCCGCAGCGGCGCGCGCGGTCGAGGCAGCGCACCGGACGGTCGACGAGGCCGGCGCCGGACGGGTCGCCGTGGTCACGGACGCCTCGCGCGTCGCCGCAGTCAGCGCGGCCCTCGGACCTTCCGGCGCTGGGGCACGGGCGTCGGCCGACGACGTCGACCTGGACGTGCCGCTCGTCGTGCTGACGCCGGTGCAGGCGAAGGGGCTGGAGTTCGACGTCGTCGTGCTCGTCGAGCCAGCGGACATGGCGCCCGGCGACCTGTACGTCGCGATGACCCGGCCCACCGTCCGGCTCGACGTGGTCCACGCGCGGGAGCTGCCGCCCGGGTTCGCAGCCGGCCGGTAGCTCCGGCGAGACGCCTGGCGGGTCCGCTCCGCGGGACGGATTCGGTCCACGGGACGGACGGGCGCACCATAGACGCGTGCTCAAGGCCCTCCTGCTCGAGAACGTCCACCCGCTCGGCCGCCAGATCCTCGAGTCGACCGGGTTCGAGGTCGTCACGCGGTCCGGCGCCCTCGACGAGGCCGAGCTGGCCGAGGCCCTGCGAGGCGTCCACCTGCTCGGCATCCGCTCGAAGACCCAGGTGACGGCCGACGTCCTCGCCGCCGCGCCCGACCTGCTGGCGATCGGGGCCTACTGCATCGGCACCAACCAGATCGACCTGCGCGCCGCCGCCGGCCAGGGCGTCGCGGTGTTCAATGCGCCGTTCTCGAACACCCGCTCCGTCGTCGAGGTGGCGATCGCGGACATCATCGCGCTGACGCGCCGGCTCACCGAGTTCGACAAGCAGATGCACGCCGGCGTCTGGAACAAGTCGGCCTCCGGCTCGCACGAGGTGCGCGGCCGCACCCTCGGCATCGTCGGCTACGGCAACATCGGCACCCAGCTGTCGGTGCTCGCCGAGAACCTCGGCATGTCCGTCGTGTTCTACGACACCGCCGAGAAGCTGGCCCTGGGCAACGCCCGGCGGATGCACTCGCTCGACGAGCTGCTGGACGCCGCCGACGTCGTCACGCTGCACGTCGACGGCCGGCCGGGCAACGCCGGCCTGTTCGGCGCCAAGCAGCTCGCCCGGATGCGGCCCGGCGCCATCTTCCTCAACCTGTCGCGCGGCTTCATCGTCGACCTCGCCGCACTGCGCGAGGCCGTCCTGTCCGGGCAGGTGTCCGGCGCGGCGGTCGACGTGTTCCCGCACGAGCCGAAGCGCAACGGCGACCCCTTCGAGTCCGAGCTGCGCGGGCTGCCCAACGTCATCCTCACGCCGCACGTCGGCGGGTCCACCGAGGAGGCGCAGGAGAACATCGGCCAGTTCGTGTCGCACAAGGTGCGCGACTACCTCGCCACCGGGTCGACGACGCTGTCCGTCAACCTGCCGAACGTCGCGCTCGACGGGCTGCCCGACGTGCACCGGCTCGCCTACCTGCACCGCAACGTTCCCGGCGTGCTGGCCGCGGTCAACGCGACGCTCGCCGAGCACGGTGTCAACATCGAGGGCCAGCTGCTCGCGACCCGGGGCGAGATCGGCTACGTGGTCACCGACGCCGGCGCGCCGGTGGCCGACGACGTCGTCGCCGCCCTGCAGGCGCGGCCGGAGTCGGTGCGGCTGCGCGTCCTGTCGTAGCCGGTCACCGACCTCCGACGACCGGCCGGTCAGGACGGCCGACGAGACCTGCCGGTCAGGACGAGCCGGACTTGCGCTGGAAGCGCCGCTGCGTCGGGCCGCTGGTCTCGGAGCCGTGCACGGCACTCGCGCCGTTCGCGCCGCCGGCCGTGCGATGCTGCGCCGACTTCTTGCGCTCGAGTGCCTCGCGGAAGCGCGCCTTCGCGTCGTCGCTCACCGTGGGACGAGTCCCGGGCTGCTGCTCACCGTCGGCCATGGTCTCTCCTCCACCTCGTGCCACGTCCCCAGCCTGTCCTACCCGGCGCGGAGGCGCCAACGAGTATGGGCGCCGTCGTCGTTCGCGATCCGTCCGCGCCGTCGACTCACGCAGTCAGTCGCCCGCACCGGTCGCCGGCGCCACCGACTCGTGGCTGCCGGCCGCGCCCTCGCCGTGCGCGGAGCGCAGCAGCGTGATGGCCGCCTCGAAGTCCTCCAGCGAGCTGAAGCCCTGGTACACGGAGGCGAACCGCAGGTAGGCGACCTCGTCGAGCTCGCGCAGCGGTCCGAGGATCGCCAGCCCGATCTCGTAGGAGTCGATCTCGGCCTGGCCGGAGGCACGCAGCGTCTCCTCGACACCCTGGGCCAGCAGCGCCAGGTCGTCCTCGCTGACCGGCCGCCCTTGGCACGCCTTGCGCAGTCCGCCGACGACCTTCTCCCGGCTGAAGGGCTCGATGACGCCCGACCTCTTCACCACCGACAGGCTCGTCGTCTCCAGCGTCGTGAACCGCCGCCCGCAGTTGGGGCACTGCCGTCGCCGCCTGATCGACGAGCCGTCGTCGGACGTGCGCGAGTCGACCACGCGCGAGTCCGGGTGGCGGCAGAACGGGCAGTGCACGGGTCGTCCTCTCGCCGGAAGTCCTGGTCCCCGGGCCCACCGGCGGGCGGGGAACCCCAGGGACGCTAGGGGACGGCCCCACGCGACGCAAGCGCGCCCTGGTGCAGCGACCTCAGCCTGCGACCGGCAGCAGGATCTCCTGGCCCGCCGTCAGCGCGACCGACGACATCCCGTTGAGCTGCTCGATGTCACGGACCACGTCCCGCACGTCCTCACCGGGTCGAGCCACCCCCGTGGCGAGCGCCCAGAGCGTGTCTCCCGACACGACGACGTGGCGCTGCACCTCCGGTGCGCTCGTCGGGCCCTCCGCGGTGGCACGCGTCGCCGCCAGCGAGCCGCCGAGCAGCACCGCCAGCGCGATCAGCGCGACGACCAGGCGGCCGCGCTGCGTCAGGTGCAGCGGCGCCTGACGCGCCGTGCCGCGGCCCTCTCGCGTCGAGGCGGCCGGCAGCCGGACGGAACCACCGGCGGTGAGCGTGAGCGTGGTCATGACTGCCTCCTGGATCCCCGTGCCGTTCCCGCTTCGCGGCCCGTGCCGCTCGTCGAACAGGCGTACGTAGAACGCATGTACGATGTCTACCAGACCCGACCGACATCCGTCGAGACACGCTCGAACAGATGTTTGATCCGGCGAGCCGTCGGCCCTAGGCTGGCGGCACGGGAACAGCGCACCACGCACCACTGACACGCACTCGACCGACTGACGCGGCACGGCGGAAGGACAGACGGTGACTGACACGGAGACGACGGACGGCGACGGGCTCAGCGCCCGCCAGCGGCTGGTGCTGCAGACGATCCGCACGTCGGTGGAGCAGCGCGGCTACCCGCCGAGCATGCGCGAGATCGGCGAGGCCGTCGGCCTGACGAGCCCGTCGAGCGTCAAGCACCAGCTCGGCGTGCTGGAGAAGAAGGGCTACCTGCGACGCGACCCCAACCGTCCGCGCGCGATGGAGGTCGTCCACGCCGACGACTCGCGCGTCGTCGGCTGGGATCCCGAGGCCTCCGAGCCCGAGCACGTGCCGGCGCCGACGTACGTCCCGGTCGTCGGCCGGATCGCCGCGGGCGGCCCGATCCTCGCCGAGCAGGTGGTCGAGGACGTGTTCCCGCTGCCGCGCCAGCTCGTCGGCGACGGGGAGCTGTTCCTGCTCAAGGTGCGCGGCGACTCGATGGTCGAGGCGGCGATCTGCGACGGCGACTGGGTGGTGGTGCGCCGCCAGCAGGTGGCGGAGAACGGCGAGATCGTCGCCGCGATGATCGACGGCGAGGCGACGGTCAAGACGCTGCGCCGCACCGACGGGCACGTCTGGCTGATGCCGCAGAACCGCGCCTACTCCCCCATCGACGGCGACCAGGCGACGGTCCTCGGGCGCGTGGTCAGCGTGCTGCGCAGCCTGTAGGGGCGGTCAGTACCCGAACTGCCGCGCCACCGCGCGCACCGCGTCGGCCGAGGTGCGCAGGCCGGCCAGCTCGTCGGTCGAGAGCGGCACCGGGAGACGCTGGCCCACGCCGCTCGCGCCGACGATCGCCGGCACCGACAGGCACACGTCGGCGATGCCGTAGTACCCGTCCAGCAGCGACGACACCGGCATCACGCGCTGCTCGTCCTTGAGGATGGCCTCGATGATGCGTGAGCCGGCGAGGGCGACCGCGTAGTTCGTCGCGCCCTTGCCCTCGATGATCCGGTAGGCGGAGTCGACGACGTCGTGCGCGATCCGCTCGCGTACCTGGGACGTCAGCGGACCGCGGCCGGCGGAGCCGTTCCACTCCAGCAACGGGACGCCGCCCACGCTCGCCGAGCTCCACAGCGGCAGCTCGCTGTCGCCGTGCTCGCCGACGACGTACGCGTGCACGTTCTGCACCGCGACACCGGTCTCGGTCGCGATGAGGAAGCGCAGCCGGGAGGAGTCGAGCAGCGTGCCGGAGCCGAAGAGCTGGTTCGGCGGCAGCCCGGAGATCTTGAGCGCGGCGTAGGTGACGACGTCGACCGGGTTGGTCACCATGACGTACACCGCGTTGGGCGCCACTCGCACCAGGTCCGGCAGCACCTTGGAGACCAGCGTGATCGTCGCCTCGGCCAGGTCGAGCCGCGACTGACCGGGCTTCTGCTTGGCGCCCGCGGTGAACATCACGACGTCGGACCCGGCGAGCACCTCGATGTCGTCGCCGCCGACGATCTCGGCCATCGGCATGAACTGGATCCCGTGGGACATGTCGAGGGCCTCCGCCTCGACCTTCGCACGGTTGATGTCGAACAGCGCGACGGTGCGTGCCGCACCGCGCATCAGCGCGGCGTACGCCATCGTCGACCCGACCGCGCCGGCACCGACGATCCCCAGCTTGGCCGCACGTCGCGGCGAGAAGCCGACGCCGGCCAAGCCGTTCTCGTCGGACTGGTCGATCTCGGTCATGTCCCCTCCTCCGCCCCGGCGACGCCGCCTGCTCGGAGGCTAGCCCGACGAGGCCAGCCTGCGCAGGGCGGACGTGGCGACGCCGAGGTCCGTGGTCAGCCAGAACGGCGGCATCGACCGCAGCAGGAAGGACCCGTAGCGGGCGGTCGCCAGCCGCGGGTCGAGCACGGCGACGACCCCACGGTCGCTCGCGGACCGGATCAGCCGCCCGGCGCCCTGGGCCAGCAGCAGCGCCGCGTGGGTCGCCGCGACGGCCATGAACCCGTTGCCGCCCGACGAGGCGACGGCCTGTGTGCGCGCCGCGGTCAGCGGGTCGTCGGGCCGCGGGAACGGGATGCGGTCGACGATCACCAGCCGGCACGTCGGTCCCGGCACGTCGACGCCTTGCCACAAGGACAGGGTGCCGAACAGGCAGGTCGGCTCGTCGTCCGCGAACTGCCGGACCAGCGTCGGGAGCTGGTCGTCGCCCTGGAGCAGCACCGGGAAGCCCACCCGCGGGCGCAGCGCCGTCGCCGCGGCGGCCGCTGCACGGCGGGAGGAGAACAGGCCGAGCGTGCGCCCGCCGGCCGCCTCGACCAGTGCCGCGATCTCGTCGAGCTGCGCGTCGGTCGCCGGCTCGCGGCCGGGTGGCGGCAGGTGCCGCGCGACGTAGCAGATGCCCTGCTTCGGGTAGTCGAACGGGCTGCCGACGTCGAGGCCCCGCCAGTCGTCGCCGAGCCCGACGGACCGCGCCAGTGGCTCGAACGACCCGCCGAGCGTCAGCGTGGCCGAGGTCAGCACCACCGTGCGCTCCAGGAACAGGTGGGTGGCGATCAGCCCGGCGACGGCGAGCGGCGCGGCGTGCAGCCGCGTCACCACCTCGCCGCGGCGGTCCTCGGTGCGGGCGCACCACAGCACCGTGCCGTTGGCCTCGGTGGCGTCCGACGACATCCGGTCGGCGGTCTCGAACAGCGCCTGCATCGCCGAGTACGCCATCTTGCGGCCGCCCGCCGCCTCCGCCGGCTCCTTGGAGTCCGGCTTGAGTGCCGTGAGGAGCGTGCGCGCGGCGTCGCGTACCGCGGCGACCGCCTCGCCCGTGCCGTCGGGCAGCCCCTGCGGGAAGCGCTGCTCGGGCAGGTCGGCCAGCGCCGACTCCAGCGCGCGACCGGCGGCGTCGAGGTCGGTGGTCGGCACGCCACCCTGCCGCCGCGCCAACCGCGCGGCGTGCTCGACGACGCCGGCCGACAGCTCTGCCGTCGCCTGCGCGGTGACGCGGTCCGCCAGCTCGTGGGCCTCGTCGACGACGAGCACGTCGTGCTCGGGCAGCACGCCGGAGGCGGCGGTGGCGGCCGCGACGCCCAGCATCGCGTGGTTGGTGACGACGACGTCGGCGGCGTGCGCCGCCTCGCGGGCGCGAGTCGGGAAGCAGACGTCGCGCATCGGGCACGACGTGCCGAGGCACTCCGGCGCCGTCACCGACACCTGCCGCCAGGCGCGGTCCGTCACACCGGGGACCAGGTCGTCGCGGTCGCCGGTGTCCGTCTCGTCGGCCCACTCCCGCAGCCGTACCACCTGCTCGCCCAGGCTCTCGGCGCGCGCCGGCCCGCCACCGCCGGCCAGGGCCGGATGGTCGGCCGCGCCCGGCGGCTCCGGCAGGTCGAACAGCGCGCCCTCGTCCTCCGGGTAGCCGCCGGCGACCTTGTGGACGCAGAGGTAGTTGTGCCAGCCCTTGAGCAGCACCACCCGTGGCGCGCGGGGCAGGCGCTCGCCGAGCGCGCCGACGACGAGCGGCAGGTCGCGTGAGGTCACCTGGCGCTGCAGCGCGAGCGTCGCCGTGGAGACGACGACGCGCTCGTCGGCCAGCACGGCGTGCCGCACCGCGGGGACCAGGTAGGCCAGCGACTTCCCGGTGCCGGTGCCGGCCTGTACGGCCAGGTGCTCGCCGGTGGCGATCGCCTCGCCGACGGCGAGGGCCATCCGGTGCTGGCCGTCGCGACGCACGCCACCGAGGGCCGCCACGGCACGGTCGAGCAGCTCCTCGACGTTGGCCGCCTCGTCGGGATCGTCCGCCTTCCCGACAGCGCCCGTCACACCGGCCGCGGCAGTGCGGTCGTCGGGCTCGTCGGGCACCCCGCAACCGTACTGGCCACCCAGCACACCGCCGCCGGGAGCGCTACGCGACCGAGGCCGCCTGCAGCTCGGCGGCAAGCTGCGCGTCCACCCGCGCCCGAAGGACGGTTCCCCGCTCGGTGTGCTCCTCGTGGTCGATGTCGCCGTGCTCGTGCACGCGGCT
>CAZFTZ010000296.1:0-9617 GCA_964521875.1 uncultured Cellulomonas sp.
CGGGCAGCCTGGCGACCGCGGCGGCGAGGGCGCCGGCGTCGTCGGGCGTGTGGACCGGCGAGCGGCGCACCCCGAGGTGCACCGTGCCGCCCAGCAGCCGCAGCGACGCGTCGACGTCGAGGCAGACCCGCAGCGTGCGGCCGTGCCCGGCGGCGGCCCGCGAGACGCGCACGGCCTGTCCGACGTCGTCGACCATGAGCGTGACCGCCGCGGCGGCCGCCTGGTCGGACGCGATCGCGTCGATCGCGCCCTGGTCGGCGGTCGGGTAGCCCACCAGCACGTCGGCCACGCCCTCGCCGGCGAGCCAGGCCGCCTCCCACGGCGAGTACGCCATCACGCCGGCCACGCCCGGCCGGGCGAGCGCGAGGTCGAGCACGGCGCGCACCCGCACCGACTTGGAGGCGATGCGCAGCGGGCGGCCGGCGGCGCGGCGCAGCAGGTCGCCGAGGTTGGCCTCCACGGCGTCGAGGTCGATCGCGACGAGCGGCGCGGGCAGGCCGGCGGTCGCGGCGGTCAGCGCCGCGCCGAGCGTGCGAGCGGGTGCGACCGGTGGCTCGTCCGGTCCGCACCCACCGGCTGCGGGGTCGTCGGGCACGGTCACACCGGAGCCTCGTCGGGCTCGCCCGCCGGGTCGCCGCGCCGCCCCCCTGCCCCGGCGCCCGGGATTCGCACCACGCCGCCGACCAGCGGCACCGCGAGCACCAGCACCGCCGGCAGCAGGAACGCCACCTGCAGGTTCGCCACCGTGCCGAGCGCCCCCACCAGCACCCCGCCCAGCACCACCCCGACGTAGTTGAAGTAGTTGAGCCGCGCCACGACGAGGTCCGCCCCGCCCGGCGCGACGTCGCCGGCCGCCGAGAACGCCAGCGGCGGCACCACCGCGAGCACGCCGGTGACCGCGAACGCGAGCACGGCCGGCCAGGGCGACGGCGCGGCGACGACGGCGAGCAACGCGACCGCGCCGAGCGCGCCGCCGGTGCGCAGCACCACGGCCCGACCCCACCGCTGCACCGCGCGGTCGCCCAGCACGCGGGTGAGCAGTCCGGCGCCGAGGTAGGCGGCGTACCCGAGCGGGCGCACCGTGCCGCCGGCCCGCATCTCGTCGAGCAGCAGCGTGCTCCACGACGACACCGCCGAGTCGGCGATGTAGAACGCCACCACGCAGATCCCCAGCAGCAGCACCGGCCGCCACGGCACCGCGCGGCCGGCCGGCACGGTCCCCGACGACACCTGGACGGCCGGCCCACGCCAGCCCCAGCGCACGACGAGCAGCGCGGCGGCCACCGCGACCGGCACGCCGAGCAGCAGCACCCACACCACCGGCCGCTCCGGCCACCGGCCGGACGTGCCCGCGACCAGCAGCGAGCCGACGATCCCGGCCGCGGAGAACGCGCCGTGGAACGACGCGAGCAGCGAGCGCCGGTACACCTGCTGCACCGCGACCGCCTGCATGTTGCCGGCGGCGTCCACCAGCCCGAGGCCCAGGCCGTAGACCAGGAACCCGGCGACCGCGACACCGAACCCGGACGCCGACGACACCCAGGCGAGCGCGACGACGAGCGCGGCCAGCCCGAGCGTCAGCGCCGCGCGCGAGCCGCCCCGCCCGCGGGCCAGGCGGTCGGCGAGCACGGTGCCGCCGGCCGCCATCGCGCACACCAGCAGGATGACGACGGTGATCGCGCCGGTACCGACGGACAGCCGGTCCTCGAAGACCGGCAGGCTCGTCAGGACCAGGGCGTAGGCCAGCCCCTGGGCGGCGAAGGCCGCCGCGGTGGAGCCCCGGGCCCGGCGGGCGGCCCCGGTGGCGGACGGATCGACGGTGCCGGTCCCGCTCACGCCGTCGCGTCGCCGAGGGCGGCGAGCTGCGCCTCGGCAGGGCGGACGTGGGAGGCGAGGAACTCGGCGAACACGCCGAGCGTGCGGCGGGCGGCGGCGTCGTCGCCGTCGGCCAGCCAGGCGAGGACGACGCCGTCGGTCATCATGACCACCAGCCGCGCCATGACCTCCAGCGGCAGCGTCCACTCGATGCCGCCGGCCTTGCCCATCGCGGCGAGGAACTGCCGCGCGGCCTCGTGGCTGACGACGTACTGGTTGACGGCGACCTGGCGCACCTCGGGGTGGCGCATCGCGTAGGTGGTCAGCTCGTAGCTGAGCAGCTGCGAGCCGCGGGTCGCGCTGATGCCGCTCCACAGCAGGTCCAGCGCGTGCTCGACGATGGTCGCCGGGTCGCCGTGCGCGGGCATCTCGAGGAGGCTCTGGCTGAGGTTCTGGCGCGTGATCTGGTGCGCCATCGCGTCGAGCAGCTCGTCCTTGTCGTGGAAGCAGTAGTGGACGACGCCCAGGGACACCCCTGCCTCGGCGGCGACCGCGCGGACGGTGGCGGCGTCGATGCCGTCCCGGCTGGCGACGGCGATGGCGGCCTCGACGAGCTGCTCCCGGCGTTCTGCGATCGGCAGCCGCTTCATCAGTGCCCCCTTCTGTCGCGGCGGTCCCCGCTGCGGTTTGTGGAGTCATCACAAACCACCGTCGTGACACAAGTCAAGTCGGCCTCTCACTTGACCTGGACGAGTGACCAGATGATGCTGCGGGCATGGCGCCCCCGTCGTGGGAGAACTGGGCACGGACGCAGCGAGTGACTCCGCGACGGGTCGAGCGGCCGCTGGACGAGGACGGGGTCGCCGCCGCGGTGCGCCGGGCAGTGGCCGATGACCTGCGGGTTCGCGCCGTCGGGTCCGGCCACTCGTTCACCGGCGCGGCGGTCGCCGACGGGGTGCAGCTCGACCTGCGCGCGGTCGACCGGCTCGAGCGGCTGGTGCCGCAGCCCGACGGCAGCACCCACGTCACTGTGGGCGCCGGCGTCCGCCTGGCCGACCTGTCACAGCGGCTGGCGTCTCGCGGGCTGGCCCTGGAGAACATGGGCGACATCGACCACCAGACGCTCGCCGGCGCCATCAGCACCGGCACGCACGGCACCGGGGCGGGGCTGCGCGGCATGGCGGCCCAGGTGGTGGGGCTGCGGCTGGTGACCGCCGCCGGCGAGGTCGTCGAGCTCGGCCCGGCGGACGAGGGCTTCGAGCTCGCCCGCCTCGGCCTCGGCACCGCCGGGGTGCTGGTCGCGGTGACGATGGCGGCCGTGCCGGCGTTCCGCCTCGAGGCACGCGAGGAGCCGATGCCGCTCGACGACGTGCTGGACGGCCTCGACGACCTCGCCGACGGCACCGACCACTTCGAGTTCTACTGGTTCTGCCACACCCGCCGGGCGCTGACGAAGCGCAACAACAGGGTGCCCGACGAGGTGGACCGGCCGCTGTCGCCGGTCCGGGGCTGGGTGGACGACGAGCTGCTGTCCAACGGCGTGTTCGAGGTGGTGAACCTCGTCGCCGCCGCCGCGCCGCGGGCGGTGCGCCGGCTCAACGCGGTGAGCGCCCGCGCCCTCGGCCCGCGCACCTACACCGCCCCCTCCCACGAGGTGTTCGTCTCCTCGCGCCGGGTGCGGTTCCGCGAGATGGAGTACGCGGTGCCGCGGGCCGCGGTGCGCGGCGTGATCGACGAGATCGACGCCTGGACGCGCCGGCACGAGACGGAGGTCCCGTTCCCGGTCGAGGTGCGCTTCGCCGCGCCCGACGACCTGTGGCTGTCCACCGCCACCGGCCGGGACACCGCGTACGTCGCCGTGCACCAGTTCTGGCGGATGCCGTACCAGGAGTACTTCGCCGCGGTGGAGCGCATCGTGGCGCAGGTCGACGGCCGGCCGCACTGGGGCAAGCTGCACACCCTCGACGTGACGCGGATGACCGAGCTGTACCCGCGGCTGAGCGACGCCCAGCGGGTGCGCAAGGCGATGGACCCCGAGGGCGTGTTCGCCAACGCCTACGTCGACCGGGTGCTCGGGCCGGTCGGGTCCTGACAGCGCGGCGCGATCGCGGCGCTCGCCGGGCCTGCCGGGCGGGGAGGACGCGCCCCCTCCCCGCCCGGGCCCGGACCGCTTCCGGCTCAGCCGACGGGGAGCACGGCCTGCGGCACCTGGACGACCTCGCGGACCCGTACGTCGCGCGACGACGCCCCGACCTCGACGACGAGCGGCCCGCCCGTGACGTGCCACGCGCCGCCGCCGAACCATGCCAGCTCGCGCGCCGGCACCTCGAACGCCGGCCGCGCCGACTCCCCCGGCGCCAGGTGCACCTTCTCGAACCCGCGCAGCTCGCGGACCGGCCGCTGCACCGGTGCGTGCGGGTCGCCGGTGTACAGCTGCACCACCTCGGCACCGGCCACCGGTCCGGCATTGGTGACGGTGACCGACACCCGCAGCTCGCCCGCCGGGCCGATCTCCACGGCGAGGTCGTCGTACTCGAACCAGGTGTAGGACAGCCCGTGCCCGAACGGGTAGCGCACCGGCAGGTCGCGTGCGTCGTACCAGCGGTAGCCGACGAACACGCCCTCGCCGTACCGCACCCGCCCGTCCTCGCCCGGGAAGTCGAGGTAGGCCGGGGTGTCCGCCAGCCGCAGCGGGAAGGTCTCGGCGAGCCGGCCGGACGGGTTGGCCCGCCCGAACAGCACGTCGGCGACCGCACCGCCGACGGCCTCGCCACCCAGCCACGTCAGCACGATCGCGACGGTCGCGTCGTGCCAGCCGTCCATCGTCACCGCGGAGCCCGCGGACAGCACCACGACCAGCGGCCGGCCGAGCGCCCCGAGCCGGGCCAGCAGCGCGGCCTGGTCGTCGGGCAGCGCCAGCGTGCTGCGGTCGGACGCCTCGGTCTCCCACGCCAGGGGCAGCCCGACGAAGGCGACGACGACGTCGCTCGAGGCGGCGAGTGCCACCGCCTCGTCGGCCAGCCGGGCGGCCTCGGCCGGGTCCGGCGCGAACCGCTTCTCGGTGTAGTAGTCCGTCTGCGCGACCTGGTAGCCCGGGGCGTACCGCACGCGGTCACCCGCGACGGCGAGCAGCGCCGCGAGCGGCTCGTCCACCTGCACCGGGTCGACGCCGGCCGAGCCGCCGCCCTGGACCCGCGGCACCCGGGCGTAGCCGCCGACGACCGCGATCGTCTGCTCGCCGGCGGGGTCGAGCGGCAGCACGCCGCCCTCGTTGCGCAGCAGGGTGACCGCGGCGGTGGCGGCCTCGCGGGCGAGCGCGTGATGCTCGTCGGCCCGCAGCAGGGCGCGCTGCTCGTCGGACAGCCTCTCGCCCGGGGTGCGGACGAGGGCCCGCAGCGGGCTGGTCCGGGCCGCGCCGTCCGGGCACGTCCGGGCGACGAGCTCGATCACCCGTCGCGCGGCGCGGTCGACGTCGGCCTCGTCGAGCGCTCCGGTGCGCACCGCGTCGACGAGCGCCTGCGCGCTGCGACCGGCCGTGCCGGGCATCTCCAGGTCCAGGCCGGCGGCGACCGCTGCCACGGGGTCGTGCACCGCGTCCCAGTCGGAGACGACCAGGCCGCGGTAGCCCCACTCGTCGCGCAGCACCTGCGTCAGCAGCCATCGGTGCTGCGAGGCGTGCACGCCGCCGATCCTGTTGTACGAGCACATGACCGCCCACGGCGGCGCCTTCCGCAGCACGCGGCGGAACGCGGCGAGGTAGACCTCGCGCAGCGTGCGCTCGTCGGCCTCGACCGAGACCGTGGTCCGGTCGGTCTCCTGGTTGTTCGCCGCGAAGTGCTTGAGGCAGGCGCCCACGCCCACCGACTGCACGCCGTCGACGTAGGCCGCCGCCAGCTCGCCGGCGACCACGGGGTCCTCGGCCGGGTACTCGAAGTTCCGGCCGCACAGCGGGGTGCGCTTCATGTTGATCCCCGGGCCGAGCAGCAGCCCGACCCCCATCGCCGCCGCCTCCTCGCCGAGCGCCACCCCGACGCGTCGCACCAGGTCGCGGTCCCACGTCGCGCCGAGCGCCGACCCGGTGGGGAAGGCCGTCGACGGGACCCACACCATGTCGACGCCGGTCTCGACGCGCAGGCCGTGCGGGCCGTCGGACAGCTCGGCGGCGGGCAGCCCGACGGACGGCAGCGCCCGGGTGTGCCAGTCGCCGTCGCCGGACAGCAGCGACGCCTTGTCCTCCAGCGACAGGGTCTCGACGATCGTGTCGGCGTCGGGCGCCATCGCACCTCCTCGGGTCGGGGTCGAGCGGTCGGACGCGCGTGCGGCCAGGTCGTCGGCCGCGCGGTCGGTGACGGGGCCGGTCATGCGCTCACGTCCTCGGCGCGAACGGTCGCCACGACGCGCCCGACGAGGTCCGCGTCGACCACCCCACCGCTCTCGGCGATCGCGTCGAGCACGCAGCCGGCGATCGGGGCACCGTCGGCGACGCGCACCGGGGCGCGCGGGAAGCGGGCGGCGAGCTCGGCGAGCAGCGCCTGGCGCAGCGCACCGTGCTCGGAGGTGGCGACCGAGCCGTTGAGCACCACCGGCAGTTCGCCGTCGGCGAGGTCGACGCCGACCTGGCGGGCGACCCACGCGCCGTAGTCGGCGAATGCGGTCGCCTGACGAGCGACGATGCCCGCGGCGACCGGGTCGCCCTCGGCCGCCGTCGCCAGCACCACGCGCGCCGCGGCCCACTGCTCGTGCTCCGGTCGCGCGCCGAACCGCCGGGTGAACGCGTGCCGCAGCTCGTACGGGTCGGCGACGGCGAACAGGGCGAGCAGCCGGTCCGTCAGCGCCGTGGCCGGCCCGAGGTCCATCCACGCCCGGTGCACCGCGGTCAGCGCCGCGTGCGCGATCCCGGCGCCGCCGAGGTCGTCGAACACCCACCACCCGGAGCACGCCTCGCGGCCGTCCCGCGAGCGCGCCGCGAGCGCCGGCCCGGTGCCCACGGTGATGCCGAGCCCTACGCCGGACGGCTCCCCGAGCCGCAGCGTGGCGAACCCGTCGTTGAGCACCGTCCGGCGACGCAGGCCGGGAAGGTCGGCGTCGAGCCAGCCCTCCCACGTCGTGGCGTCCTCCGGCCAGTCGACGCCGGCCAGCCGGAACGCCGCCGCGCGGACGTCGCCCGGCTCGACTCCGGCACCGGCCAGCGCGCCGCGTGCGGCACCGGTCACCGCTGCCCGCGCGTCCTCGACGGTCGCGGCGCCGTAGATGTCACCGCGCCCGCCCCGGCCCCTGCCCAGCACGCGGCCGGCGGGGTCGACGACGACCGCGACCGTCTTGGAGTTGCCCGCGTCGACGGCGAGCAGCACGTCGCTCACCGCAGCAGTCGCTCCGGCAGGTAGGCGGCGTGCGCCGCCGCCATCTCGTCGTACAGCTCCTCGGCGACCGCCAGCGTGGGCACCATCGGGTTCGCCGCGAGCGCACGGACGCCGTCGGCGCGGGTGCCGCGCCACGCCGCCTCGGCCGCGAGGTACTGGTACTCGGCGAGCGTCTGCGTGATGCCGCGCACCGCGTGCGGCAGCGGCCGCTGCGGCTCGGGGTGCACACCCTTGGCGTCGACCGTGCACCACATCTCGACGACGACGTCCTCGTCGAACCCGGGCAGCGCGCCGCCGGTGTTCGGCAGGTTGACCGGCAGCCGGGCGCCGGTGTCGTTGTAGTACGCGCTCATCACGTCGAGGGCCAGCTCCAGCTCGTGGATGCCACCACGGGAGCGGTTCGGGTCGAGCGTCGGCACGTCCGCCTCCGCCTGCTCGCGGTAGTGCTGCCAGTAGCCCGGCAGCGCGTCCATGATCACCTCGGAGCGGGTGCGTCGCGCGCCCTGCAGCTCGCGCAGCACCTCCTCACGGAAGTAGTAGTACTGGAAGTAGTCGGCCGGCACCGAGCGCATGGTCACCGCGAGGTGCAGCAGCCGCTTCGCGTGCACGTCCATCGTCGGGTCGTCGCGGCGGGCCTGCCACGCCTCGTCGAGCAGCGGCATCAGGTCCGCGCCGTCGTAGGTGTGCTCGGTGGACCAGCAGTTGTGGTTGACGCCGGCCATCGTCACGTCCGCTCGCGCCGGGTCGAGGCCCGCGGAGCGCAGCACCCACTCCGGGAAGACGATCGGCCCCTCGCACATCGACCAGATCGGGACGTCCGTGAACCGGCTGATCGCCTGGGACACGATGTTCACCGGGTTGGTGTAGTTGAACAGGATCGCGTTCGGCGCCACCGCGTGCAGGTCGTCGACGATCCCGGCGAACACGTGCAGCGAGCGCAGCGCCATGAAGAACCCGCCCGGTCCCTGCGTCTCCTGCCCGATCACGCCGTGCTTGAGCGGGATCCGCTCGTCGAGCGCCCGTGCCGCGAAGTCGCCCGGCCGGAAGCTCGCCAGCACCGCGTCGGCATCCCGCAGGCCCGCCCGCCGGTCGGTCGTCGCGCTC
Source organism: uncultured Cellulomonas sp. (assembly GCA_964521875.1). Classification (GTDB taxonomy): domain Bacteria; phylum Actinomycetota; class Actinomycetes; order Actinomycetales; family Cellulomonadaceae; genus Cellulomonas. The sequence continues at coordinate 8,280 of CAZFTZ010000296.1, forward strand.
ACGGTGACGTCAAGGCCCTTGACGTCGGCGATGCGCTGCGCGATGCGCCGCACCACCTCGAGGTGGTCGGGGTCGATGTCCACCAGCACCACCTCGGAGCCGGCGAACTCCTTGCCGTGCTCCAGGAAGGAGGCCATCGTCCCCGCGGCGCGCGACGAGCCGCCGCCGAGGTAGACCATCTTGATCGCTGCCATCGCTACGTGCTTCCTGTTCTCTCGGGAGGGTCAGAGTCCAGCGGCCGCGCGGTCCGCGTAGAGGCTGGTGCGTGCGCCTTCGACGAACGCGGTGGCCGGCCAGTCCGGCTCGAACCGCTCCGCCGTCGTCAGCCGCCGGAACGCGGTGGCCTTGTCCGCCCCGGTGACGACCATCACCAGCTCGCGCGAGCGGTCGACGATCGTCGAGACCCCTACCGTCAGGCCGTGGTGCGGCACCTGCTCCAGGGTGCGGAAGTCCGGGAACGTCGCCATGTTGTCCCGCCGGGTCTCGTCGGACAGCTCGACGATCCGTGTCGTGGTGTCCCGGGCGGAGCCCGGCGGGTTGAACGCGACGTGGCCGTCGGAGGCGCCGGACGCCAGCAGGAACAGGTCGATCCCGCCGGCGTCCGCGAGCTGCTCGTCGTACTTGCCGGGGTCCGCCGGGTCGGCGTGCCACAGCGTCGTCGGCGCCGCGGCACCGGTCGCCGCGGACGCCGCCGCCAGTGGTTCGAGGATGTACCGCCGGGCGTAGCCGACGCAGGAGTACGAGCGGTCCTCCGGCACCGCGCGGAAGCCGCCGGCCTCCGGCAGCACGTAGTCGTCCATCAGCGCGACGACGAGATGGTCCAGGTCGGTGCGGGTGCGGCCGACGAGGGCGGCCAGCTCGCGGTAGACCGGTGCCGGCGTGCGGCCGGTGGGGCAGCCGAGCAGGAACGTCCGCCCTTCCGACCCGGCGCGCCGGATCTCCTCGAGCAGGTGCCCGGCGACGACGGCGCCGACGGCGTCCGGGTCGGCGAGGACGGTGGGCTGGACGGACATGCGGACTCCTGGGTGGTGCGGACGGCGAACGAGGCGGGGACGGCTACTCCTTGATCGCCCCCGCGAGCATCCCGGCGATGAACCTGCGCTGGAACACGACGTAGAGGATCAGCACGGGCGCCGCCACGATGAGGCCGCCCGCCGCCATGAGGTTGAACTGGGTGAGGTACCGGCCCTGGAACACGCCGAGGGCGACGGTCGCGGGCAGGTTGTCTCCTTGCAGGAACACCAGCGACAGGAAGTAGTCGTTCCAGGTCCACATGAACGACAGCAGCATCAGCGTGACGATCGCCGGGCGGACCAGCGGCAGCGCCATCCGCGTCAG
>CAZFTZ010000297.1:0-3942 GCA_964521875.1 uncultured Cellulomonas sp.
ACACACCGAGCTGGCGCGCCGCGGCGCGCTGGTCGAATCGATTCGACCGGGAGCCGGGACCGCTGGTAGCGTTACCACCCGGCGCCCCCCGTCGGGTTGCCCAGCACGCGTGAAAGGCATGTCATGGCCACGTCCCGCCCCTCCGGCCGCACCTTCCCCGCCGACTTCGTGTTCGGCGCGGCCACCGCCAGCTACCAGATCGAGGGCGCGGTCCACGAGGGCGGTCGCGGCCCATCGATCTGGGACACCTTCAGCCGCATGCCCGGCACGGTGCTGAACGGGGACACCGGCGACGTCGCGGCGGACCACTACCACCGGGTCGCCGAGTACGTCGCGATCATGAAGGACCTCGGCCTGCAGGCCTACCGCTTCTCGATCGCCTGGCCGCGCATCCAGCCCACGGGCACCGGCGAGCCGCTCGCCGAGGGCCTGGCGTTCTACTCCGACCTCGTCGACCGGCTGGTCGCTGCAGGCATCAAGCCCGTGGTCACCCTGTACCACTGGGACCTGCCACAGGCCCTGGAGGATGCCGGCGGCTGGTCCGACCGCGCGACGGCCTACGCCTTCGCCGACTTCGCCCGCCTCGTCGCGCGTACCCTGGGCGACCGGGTGGACCTGTGGAGCACCCTCAACGAGCCGTGGTGCGCCGCGTTCCTCGGCTACGCCTCCGGCGTGCACGCCCCCGGAGCGACCGACGACGAGCGCGCGCTGCGCGCGGCGCACCATCTCAACCTCGCCCACGGCCTGGCGGCGCGTGCCATCCGCGAGGAGCTCGGCGAGGCCACGCCGATCTCGATCACCCTCAACCTGCACGCCCTCGCGCCCGCGACCGACTCCCCGGAGGACGTCGAGGCGTGCCGGCGAGTCGACACGATCGGGAACGAGATCTTCCTCGGCCCGCTGCTCGAGGGCCGCTACCCGGCCGACCTGTTCGCGGACACCGCCCACGTCACGGACTGGTCGTTCGTCCTCCCCGGGGACACCGACCTGATCCGGACCCGCATCGACCTGCTGGGCCTCAACTACTACGACGACGCGATCGTGCGCCGCGGCACCGCCCCGACCGGTCACGGCGAGCCCGGTCCCGACGGTCACAAGACGTCGCCGCACACCCCGTGGGTGGGGGCCGACGAGGTCGAGTGGGTGCATCGTCCCGGACCGCGCACCGCGATGGAGTGGGGCATCCACCCCGACGGGCTCACCCGGCTGCTCGTCGACCTGTCGAACCGCTACCCGGACCAGCCGCTGGCGGTGACCGAGAACGGCGCCGCGTTCTACGACGAGGTGGTGGACGGCCGCGTCCACGATCAGGACCGCCTCGACTACCTGCACGACCACGTCGACGCGGTGGGCGCCGCGATCGAGGCCGGCGCGGACGTGCGCGGCTACTTCGTCTGGTCGCTCATGGACAACTTCGAGTGGGCATACGGCTACGACCGCCGGTTCGGCATCGTGCACGTCGACTACCCGACGGGCACCCGCACGGTGAAGGACTCCGGCCGCTGGTTCGCCGAGGCCGTCCGCACCCGGTCGGTGGTCCCGCCGGTCGTCGGGTAGCGGCCCGCTCGTCGGGCGCCCGACGAGCCGGGAGGATGGAGCCGTGCCGAGCAGCCGGAGGTCAGCCAAGCGCCCCTACGCCGCCGGCCACGTCCCGCTCGACCTCGACCGGGCCACCGGCGGCAGGCGCGCGGAGAGCGCCGACGACGGCGAGTGGGTGGTGCAGCGGCTGCGCGGCAGCGACAAGGAGTACCGCTGCCCCGGCTGCGACCAGCTGATCCCCGCCGGCACGGCGCACCTGGTCGCCTGGCGCTCCGACGACCTGCTCGGCCTCGGTGTCGAGGGCCGGCGCCACTGGCACACCGCCTGCTGGCAGGCCCGTTCCCGGCGCGGCCCCACTCGCCGGTGACGACGTAGGCTCGCACCGATGAGCGCGCACACCGGCACCCCGATCCGTTCCCTCACCGTGCTGCCGGCGTTGCGCGAGGACGTCGAGCTGCACACCGCCGACGGCCTCACCCTCGTCGGCGAGCTGGCGCTCCCGGTGGACGAGGCCGGGGACCCCGTCCCGCCGAAGGCGACGCTCGTCACGCTGCACCCGCTGCCGACCCACGGCGGCTACATGGACAGCCACGTGCTGCGCAAGGCGGCCTGGCGACTGCCGGCGCTGGCTCAGCTGGCCGTGCTCCGGTTCAACACGCGCGGCACGACGAGCCCGCGCGGGACCTCCCAGGGCACGTTCGACGACGGCGTGGGCGAGCGGTTCGACGTCGCCGCGGCGATCGAGCTTGCCGAGTTCCGCGACCTGCCGCACCGGTGGCTCGTCGGCTGGTCGTTCGGCACGGAGCTCGCGCTGACGTACGGCCGCGACCCGGCCGTCGAGGGCGCGGTCCTGCTGTCACCGCCGCTACGGCGGGCGACCGACGACGACCTCGCCGCCTGGGCCGGGTTCGGCCGGCCGCTGGTCGCGCTCGTCCCGGAGCACGACGACTTCCTGGTGCCCGCGCAGGCGCAACCCCACTTCTCACAGGTGCCGAACGCCGAGATGATCGCGGTGCCCGGAGCGCGGCACCTGTGGGTGGGCGAGGCCCAGGTGCGGCGCGTGCTCGACGAGATCGTCGCCCACGTGCTGCCTGGCCACCCGCCGCTGCCGACGGTGTGGGACGGGCCGAGCACACTGGCGAGCAACGGCACCGACCCGACGGGGGAGGACGCATGAACCAGGAGGTGCGGGCGTGAGCCCGGCGACGGTGCGGCGGGCCGGTGGCCCACTCCACGAGGACGAGGCGGCGCTGCCGCTGGTGCTGCTGCACGCGTTCCCGCTGGACTCACGGATGTGGGACGCCGCGGGCGCCCTGGTCCCCGGCACGCGCGCGGTCTACGCGGTGGACCTGCCCGGCTCGCCGGGCCACGCCGACGCGCTGCCGCCCGAGCCCTCGCTCGACACCTCTGCGGACCTGGTCGCGGCCGCGCTCGCGGACGCGGGCATCTCGCGTGCGGTCGTCGCGGGCCTGTCGATGGGCGGCTACACCGCCCTGGCCCTGCTGGAGCGGCACCCCGACCTCGTCGCCGGCCTCGGCCTGCTGGACACCAAGTCCGTGGCGGACACCCCCGAGGCGGCTGCCAACCGGCTGGCCCGCGCCGCCCGGCTCGAGGAGTCCGGGACGGCCGACGAGGTGCTGCCGGACGCCGACACCCTGCTCGGGGAGACGTCGCTGGCGGCCCGGCCGGACGTGCGGGAGCAGGTGGTGGACTGGATCCGCGAGCAGGTGCCCGCCGGCCTGGCCTGGTCGCAGCGCGCCATGGCGGCGCGCCCGGACCGGACCGCGGTGCTGCGCGGGTACGCCGGCCCGGTCGTGGTCGTCGTCGGAGACGAGGACACGGTGACCCCGGTCGCCCTCGCCGAGCAGATGTCCGCCGTGGCGAACGGTGCCCCGCTCGTCGTGGTGCGCGGTGCCGGCCACCTGTCGGCGGTGGAGGACCCGGCGGCGGTCGCCGCAGCGCTCGCGGACCTCGCGCAGCGCGCCGACGCGAGCTGACCGCTACCGGCTGCCCGCGGCGAGCACCCGCGCGATCGCGACCTCGAGGTCGAGCGACTCCCCGTCCTTGCCGCCGGCGCCCAGCACCAGTGGCGGGTCGGACGGCTCCGGGCGCACGCCGCGGAACGTCGCGGCGATGCTGCTCGGTGCGCGCAGCACGTAGAACTCGCCGTCGGTGTCGACCGCGACGGAACGGTCCTGGCGCAGGTACCAGCCGCGCAGCGGCGTCCGGTAGGTGTGGCGGCCGTCGACGCTGCGCACCACGAGCGGCTCCGGCGGAGGCCCGTCCGTCCGGGCCTGCCCGACGAGCCCGCGCAGCAGCTCGCGCGCCCGCGCCGACTCGGCCGCCTGCCGGGCCGCCAGGGCCCGGGCGTGGTGCTCGGCGGCGACACGGCGCTCCTCGCGC
>CAZFTZ010000298.1:0-3324 GCA_964521875.1 uncultured Cellulomonas sp.
TCACCGGCTCCACCGAGGTGGGCCGCACGCTGCTGGCAGGCGCGGCACAGAACGTGCTGCGCACCTCGATGGAGCTGGGCGGCAACGCGCCGTTCCTCGTCTTCGACGACGCCGACCTCGACGCGGCGGTCACCGGCGCGATCGCGGCCAAGATGCGCAACGCGGGCCAGACCTGCGTCGCCGCGAACCGGTTCCTGGTGCACGGCAAGGTGGCCGGCGAGTTCACCGAGCGGCTGACGGAGGCGTTCGCCGCGCTCGTCGTCGGCCACGGCGCGGAGCCCGGGGTCACCGTGGGGCCGCTCATCGAGAAGGCGGCGGTCGAGCGCGTCGACGAGCTCGTCGCCTCCGCCGCGGGGGCCGGCGCGCGGGTGCGGATCGGCGGCGAGCGGCCGGACCGGCCGGGCTGGTTCTACGCCCCCACCGTGCTGGACCGCGTCACGCCGGACATGCCGGTGGTCACGGAGGAGATCTTCGGCCCGGTCGCCCCGGTGGTGACGTTCGACTCCGAGGACGAGGCGATCGCGCTGGCGAACTCGACGCCGTTCGGTCTGGTGGCCTACGCCTACACCGGCGACCTGTCGCGCGCGCTGCGCCTGGCGGAGGCGATCGACACCGGCATGCTCGGCGTCAACCGCGGCATGGTGTCGGACGCGACCGCCCCCTTCGGTGGGGTCAAGCAGTCCGGGCTGGGCCGCGAGGGCGGCGGCGAGGGACTGCAGGAGTACCTCGACACGGTCTACGTCGCCGTCTGAGACGCGGCGGCCGCGCGTCGGTGCGCCGTGCCAGGCTGAGGCCCGTGCCGGACGGACGACGAGCGACGACGCCCGCGGTCGCGGCGGCGGTCCGCCAGGCGACGTCCGTCGCGGTGGCCACCGGGCTCTACGGCGTCTCGTTCGGCGCGCTGTCCGTGGTGGCCGGCCTGGACGTGCCGCAGACGATGGCGCTGTCCCTGCTGATGTTCTCCGGCGGGTCGCAGTTCGCGTTCATCGGCGTCGCCGGCGCCGGAGGCGGCCCGGGTGCCGCGATCGCCACCGCGACGCTCACCGGTGTGCGGAACGCGCTCTACGGGCCGCAGGTCGCCCCGCTGGTCGAGGTCTCCGGCCCGCGCAGGCTGCTCGCCGCCCAGCTGACCATCGACGAGTCCACCGCGGTGGCGACGGCGCAGCGCGATCCCGCCGCGGCACGCCACGGCTTCTGGTGGACCGGCGCCGGCGTGTTCCTGCTGTGGAACGCCTTCACGCTCGTCGGCGCCCTGCTCGGCGACGCCGCGGGCGACCCGCGCCGATACGGCCTGGACGCCGCCGCAGCGGCGGCGTTCCTCGCGCTCGTCTGGCCGCGACTGGGCACGCGCGTCGCGCAGGTGGTCGCGGGCTCGGCGGCCGCCGTCGCGCTGCTGACCACTCCGCTGCTGCCCGCCGGCGTCCCGGTGCTGCTGGCCGCTGTCGTCGCGCTGCTCGTCGGGCTGTCGGCGCACCCCGCGGGCGCCGCCCACGCGCGCACCACGGCGACGGCGGCCGACGAGGGTGAGGAGGGACGATGAAGGGCGCGGTGCTCTGGGGCGCCGTCGTCGGGGCGAGCGTGGCGACGTTCGCCGTCAAGCTCGTCGGCCACCTGCTGCCCCGGCACTGGCTGGCCAAGCCGCAGGTCGCCCGCGTCGCGTCGCTCGTCACGGTCGGGTTGCTGTCGGCGCTGGTCGCGATCCAGGCGGCGACCAGTGGCGGGCGGATCGTCGCCGACTCACGGCTGGCGGGCATCGCCGCGGCGGTGGTGGCGCTGCTGCTCAGGGCGCCGTTCGTGGTCGTGGTGCTCGCCGCCGCCGTGGTGACCGCACTGCTGCGGTGGGCCGGCCTGCCGTGACCGCCTAGGCTCGCCCGGTGCACCAGCCCCACCCGACCGCCGACGTCTCCGTCCGGCCCGCCGTCCCCGGCGACGAGTCGGCGATCGCCGCGGTGCAGCTCGGCGCCTGGCGCGCGGCCTGGACGGACACCCTGGGCGAGGGTGCGCTGGCGATGCTCGACGAGGCGGCGGTCGTCGAGCGCTGGCGGACCGCGATCCTCGCACCGCCGGCCCGGACGTTCCACGTGCTCGTCGCGATGGCGGGCCACCGGCTGGTCGGCTTCGCGTCCGTCGCTCCCGTGCCCGCGCCGGCCAACGCCACCGACCAGACCCCCGGCGGCGTCCTGCTCGCCCTCGAGGTCGTGCCCGACGAGCAGCGGTCGGGCCACGGCTCACGCCTGCTGGCCGCCGTGGTCGACACCCTGCGCGCCGACGGCGCGGACCAGGTGATCACGTGGGTCTCCGACGGTGACGACGCGCGGGTCCGGTTCCTGTCGGCCGCGGGGCTGTCCCCCGACGGCGCGGTGCGCGAGCTGGCGTCCGGGCCCGGGCCCGACGGTGAGCAGGCGGTGCTGCGCGAGCACCGCTGGGGCGCGTCGATTCGGTGACCGGCCCCGTGCCCGCCGGCGGCTACCCCTGCGGCGCACCCTTGCCGCGGTGCAGCCGGCTCGCGGTGCGCAGCGCGCCGCGCGCGGCCTTGCGGTCGCCCGCAGCGTCGTAGGCGAACGCCAGGTGGTACCAGGTGCGCCAGTCGCCGGGCGCCGTCTCCACCGCCTCGCGGGCCGCGCCGAACCGCTCGTGGGCCGCCTCCCGGTCCACTCGGCCGCCGGGTGAGCGTGGCAGGTCGTCCACCGGCAGGCCACCTTCCGCGGCCAGCGCGTCGGCCATCGACCGCACGTCGACGGCGAGCCACCACTCGCGCGCCACCAGGCCGATCACCAGCAGCGGCAGCACCAGCAGCGCGACGCCCAGCCCGACGCCGATGCCGCGGTGCGTGCCGATGAGCTGCACCGCACGGACCACGACGACGCCGACGTAGATCGCCAGCAGCACCGTCACCAGGACGGCGCCGACCAGCCCGGTGTACCGGCGACGAGCCGGCGCGGGGACGGGCTCGCTCACGCGTGCCCCAGTCCCAGCAGCACGTCCAGGCCGACGGTCAGGCCGGGCAGCGACGGCACCGCGCGCACCGCGAGCAGCACCCCGGGCATGAACGACACCCGGTCGAACGAGTCGTGCCGGATGGTCAGCAGCTCGCCGGGGTTGCCCAGCAGCACCTCCTGGTGCGCGACGAGCCCACGCAGCCGCACCGCGTGGACGCGGACCCCTGCGACGTCCGCGCCGCGCGCACCGTCCAGGGAGGTGGCGGTGGCGTCCGGCATCGGGCCGAGACCCGCCGTCGCCCGCGCCGACGCGATCGCACGCGCGGCCGCCTGCGACGTCCCGGACGGGGCGTCCACCTTCTCCGGGTGGTGCAGCTCGATCACC
>CAZFTZ010000299.1:0-5650 GCA_964521875.1 uncultured Cellulomonas sp.
GCCGATCCATCCGCGCGAGACAGCGCCCGCGACCGCCGGGCGGCGGCATGGGGCGCGTGACCGAGCGGATCGGGCGAGAGGCGAGTGGGAGGATGACCGCCGTGCTCTCACCCGTCGAAGCCAGCCGCCGCGCTCATGCTCTCGCGGGGTTCCCGCGATGAGCGGGTACCCCGCATGCGCCGTCGTCGACCTCGCCGCGATCAGGGGGAACGTCGCGGCGCTGGCGGGCCACGCGCCCACCGCGCAGGTGATGGCCGTCGTCAAGGCGGACGCGTACGGGCACGGGCTGGTGCCGGTGGCGCGGGCGGCGCTCGCGGGCGGCGCGACGTGGCTCGGCACCGCGCAGCTGACCGAGGCGCTCGCGCTGCGCGCCGCGGGGCTCGTCGGGCCACGGATCCTCACCTGGCTGTACGCGCCCGGTGCCCCGCTGCGCGAGGCCGTGGAGGCCGACGTCGACGTCTCCGTCGCCGCACCGTGGGCCGTCGACGAGGCGGTCGCCGCCGCCCGCGCCGCCGGCCGCACCGCGCGCGTCCACCTCAAGGTCGACACCGGCCTGGGGCGCAACGGCATCATGCCGTCCGAGCTGCACGCGATCCTCCAGCCGCTGCTGCGCGCGCAGGCGGAGGGTGCGGTCGAGCTCGTCGGCGTCTGGTCGCACTTCGCGTTCGCCGACGAGCCGGACCACCCGACCGTCCGGGCGCAGGAGGAGGTGTTCGCCGCGACGGTCCGCGTCCTCGAGGGCGCCGGCGCCCACCTCGAGGTGCGCCACATCGCCAACTCCGCCGCGACGCTGACGCGCCCCGCCGTCCACTACGACCTGGTCCGCCCGGGCCTGGCCGTCTACGGCCTGTCGCCGGTGCCGCAGCTCGGCGGCCCGGAGTCCTTCGGACTGACGCCGGCGATGACGCTCGAGGCGCAGCTCGCGACGGTCAAGCAGGTCGGGGCCGGGCAGGGCGTCAGCTACGCCCACCAGTACGTCACCGACCGGCCGACGACCCTCGGTGTGGTGCCGCTCGGGTACGCCGACGGCATCCCACGGCACGCGTCCGGCACGCCGGGCCGGCTCGGCGCGCCGGTGCAGGTGGGAGCACGTCGGCTCGGGGTGGCCGGACGGGTCTGCATGGACCAGTTCGTCCTCGACCTCGGGCCCGGGGCCGACGAGCGCGCGGGTGGCACGGTGACGCTGTTCGGCACCGGCCGCGACGGCGGCCCGACGGCGCAGGACTGGGCCGAGGCCGCCGGCACGATCTCCTACGAGATCACCACGCGCCTGGGCACCCGGGTGCCCCGGGTCTACGTCGGGGAGAGCGCCGAGTGACGCCGCGCGACGCCCGGCGCTCGACGGGAGCGGCCTGGTGAGCGCGACGATCACCCTGCCGACCGCGGAGGCGACCCGCGCCTGGGGCGAGGCTCTGGCCGCCGTGCTGCGCGCCGGTGACCTCGTCGTGCTGACCGGCGACCTCGGCGCCGGCAAGACGACCCTCACCCAGGGCATCGGCGCCGGCCTGCACGTGCGCGGCCAGGTGGCCTCCCCGACGTTCATCATCGCCCGCGAGCACCCGCCGCTGCCGTCCGCCGCCGGCGGTCCGCCCGGCCCGTGGCTGGTCCACGTCGACGCCTACCGGTTGCGCTCGCTCGACGAGGTGGCGGCGCTCGACCTCGAGTCGGAGATGGAGGAGGCGGTCACCGTCGTCGAGTGGGGCGGAGGCTGGGTGGAGCCGCTGTCCGACGACCGGCTGGAGCTGACGCTGCACCGTCCGCACGGCGCCGTCGACCCCACCGGCGACGAGCCGGCCGACGCGGGGGAGCGCGTGCTCGAGGTCGAGGCGGTCGGCCCGCGCTGGGCCGGGGTCGCGCTGCCGGGCGTCGGCGTGGTGCAGCCCGTGGCAGGCTGACGCCGTGCCGATCCTCGCCCTGGACACCTCGTCGTCCGTCGCCGTCGCGGTGCTCTCCGAGGCCGGCGACGTGCTCGCCGCCGCCTCGTGCGACGAGTCCCGCCGCCACGCCGAGCTGCTCGCCCCGATGGTGACTGCCGCCCTGGCGGACGCCGGCGTGGACCGGCGCGACCTGACCGCCGTCGTCGCCGGCACCGGCCCGGCACCGTTCACCGGGCTGCGCGTCGGCCTGGTCACCGCTCGCACGTTGGCGCTCGCGCTGGCGATCCCGGTCTGGGGCGTCCCGTCGCTCGATGCGCTGGCCGTCCGCGGGGCCGCCAGTGTGGCGCCCGGAACGCGCATCGTCGCCGTCACCGACGCCCGCCGCCGGGAGGTCTACTGGGCGTCCTACCGGGTGGCCGACGACGGCACGGTCGCCCTCACCGAGGGCCCGGACATCGCCACACCCGCGGCGCTCCTCGAGTCCGGCCGGCTGTCCGGTTCGCTCGTCGTCGGCCGTGGCGCGCTGCTGCACCGCGCGGAGCTGGGCCTGCCCGACGAGCCCACGGTCCTCGACCCGGACCCGGCGGACCTCGGCCGGCTCGCCGCGGCGCGCCACGCCGCCGGCGCGGCGCTGCCCACCGAGCCGCTCTACCTGCGCCGCCCCGACGCGGAGCCGGCCACCGGCCACAAGCGGGTCCTCGCGTGACGGCACCGACCCGCGGGCTCGGCGAGGGGCGGGCGTGAGCACGCCGGGGGTCGAGGTGGTGCTGCGGCCGTTGGCCGCAGGTGACCTCGACCAGCTCGACGCGTTGGAGCGCCGGCTGTTCGACGCCGCCGCGTGGTCCCGCCAGTCGTTCGCCGAGGAGCTCGAGGCGGACGGCCGGTGGTACGTCGGCGCCGAGCGCGTCGCCGACGGCTCGCTCGTCGGGTACGCCGGGCTGTGGTTCGACGGCTACGACGCGCAGGTGATGACGATCGCGGTCGACGCCGCCCACCAGGGTCACGGCCTCGGCCGGAGGCTGCTGGAGGCGCTCGTCGGGCACGCCCGCCAGGTCGCCGCCGCGCAGGTGCTGCTCGAGGTGCGCGTGGACAACGCCCCGGCGATCCACCTCTACGAGTCGGCCGGGTTCCTGATGCTGGGCCGGCGGCGGGCGTACTACCAGCCTGGCAACATCGACGCATACACGATGCGGCTGCCGCTGCAGGACGTGGAGGACGCATGAGGGACGACGTGCTGGTCACCGCCGACGACCTCGCAGCGGCTCTGGCCGACGACGAGCCGCCGGTGCTGCTCGACGTCCGCTGGGCGTTGGGTCGCAGCCGCGACGAGGCCCACGAGCGCTACCTCGCCGGTCACCTGCCGGGCGCCGGCTACGTCGACCTGGAGACCGAGCTCGCCGCACCGGCGTCACCGGCCGAGGGGCGGCACCCGCTCCCGGCGGTGGCGGATCTGGAGGCTGCGGCGCGGCGGTGGGGGCTGCGGGAGGGTTCGTCGGTCGTCGTCTACGACGACGTCGAGGGCACCTCGGCGGCGCGGGCGTGGTGGCTGCTGCGGTGGGCGGGCGTCGCGTCGGTGCGGCTGCTCGACGGCGGGCTGGCGGCGTGGGAGACGGCGGGCCGGTCGCTGGAGGCGGGGGAGGTGTCACCCGAGCCCGGTGACCTCGTCGTGCGCCCCGGCGGGATGCCGACGGTGACCGCCGACGAGGTCGCATCCTGGCCGGGGTCGCTGCTGGACGCCCGCGCCGCGGCACGCTACCAGGGACTCGTCGAGCCGGTGGACCCGCGGGCCGGTCACATCCCGGGCGCGGTGAGCGCGCCCACCTGGGACAACCTGGCGGGCGATGGCGCGTTCCTGCCCGACGAGGCGCTGCGGGCGCGGTTCGCGGCACTGGGTGTGCGCGGCCCGGTGGCCGTGTACTGCGGGTCGGGCGTGACCGCCGCGCACGAGGTCGCCGCGCTCGCGGCGGTCGGCGTCGACGCGGCGCTGTACCCGGGCTCGTGGTCGCAGTGGTCGAGCGACCCGGCGCGGCCGGCGGCGACGGGCGACTGACCCGTGGCGTCCCGGCGGCGGTCGGTGAGCGTGGCGGCGGCCGCGCTGCTCCTCGCCGGGCTCGGCGCCTGCACCACAAGGTCCGACGAGCCCGCGGCCACGGCGGTCGTCTCGGCGCACGTGGCGGCCGTCACCCCGCAGCCCGCGGCGCGGGCCCTGCCCAGCCCGGTGACCACGGGAGCCCGGGTGCTGCCCAGCCCGCCCGTCGCGTCGCCGGCGCCGGTGCCGGCGCCGGTGCCGAGTCCCGCCCCGGAGTTCCGGGCGACGGTCGGCCCCATCACCGACGCGCTCGCCGCCCGCATGGCGACGTCCTGGCACACCGGCTGCCCCGTCCCGCTGACCGACCTGCGCTACGTCACCGTCACGCACTGGGACATGGCGGGCGCGTCGGTCACTGGCGAGCTCGTGGTGCACGCCGACGTCGCGGACTCGCTGGTCGCGGTGTTCTCCGCGCTGTTCGACGCGCACTACCCGATCGCGTCGATGCGGCTGGTCGACGACTTCGGGGGCAGCGACGACGCGTCGATGGCCGCGGACAACACGTCGGCGTTCAACTGCCGCGCGATCACGGGTGGCACCGGCTGGTCGGAGCACGCCTACGGCCGCGCGATCGACGTCAACCCGGTGGAGAACCCGTACGTCGTCGGCGGGCACGTCGCACCGCCGGCGGGCAAGGCCTTCGCCGACCGGCACGCGGCGCCGGGCGTCGTCCAGGCGGGCGACGTCGTGGTGCGCGCGTTCGCGGCACAGGGCTGGCGCTGGGGCGGGAGCTGGACGAACCCGATCGACTACCAGCACTTCTCGACGACCGGCCGGTAGCGGGCCGGCCAGACGTCACGCGGTGCGGGTCGCCTGGTCCCAGTCGAGCCGGGCGGCACGGGGGAACGGCGTCTGCGAGCCCTCGGCCTGCGCGACGTTGACGACGAGGAAGGACTCCCAGCCGGTGCCGGCCAGCAGGTCCGCGTCGAGTCCTGCGGCGTCGGCGATCGCCATCGGCCCGGCCGCCAGGCCCACGGCGCGCAGCGCGATGATGAGGTAGCCCGCCTGCAGCCAGGAGTTGTTGCGGGCGATGCCGTTCCGCATCTCCACGTTGGCGTCGAACACGGGCGCCAGGTGGGACATGTGCGGGGCGAGCGTGCCGATGTGCTGGTGGAACCCGGTGTCCGCGGCGAGCACCAGGGCTACCGGGGCGGTGAGCACGCGCTCCTGGTTGCCCTCGCTCATCCGGCTCGCCAGGCGCTCGCGCGCCTCCCGGGAGCGCACGACGAGCACGCGCAGCGGCGTGAAGTTCACCTGGGTCGGTCCGTACTTGGCCAGGTCGTAGGCGGCCTGGAGCTGCTCGTCGGTCACCTCGCCCTCGGCGAAGGTGCGGACGGTGCGCGCCTCGCGGAACAGCAGGTCCGCGGTGGCGTCGTCGATGCGGGTGTCGGTGGGCAGGGCGGAGAGCTCGGTGGTCACAGGATCATTGAACTATCAATTACCGTGAATTAGTCCCATGACGTGCGTGTGAGGCGCGTCACGTGCACGCGCCACGCTGCGGTCGGCGGGGCGATCGACCCCGGTCGGCGCAGGAAGGCCCGGACGCCGGGCGAGCACCTATCCTGGGACGCCGTGACTGCCGACCCGCTCGTGCTGGGCATCGAGACCTCCTGCGACGAGACCGGCGTCGGCCTGGTGCGCGGCTACGAGCTGCTGGTGGACGCGGTCGCGTCGTCGGTCGACG